>JBIKVO010000020.1:0-15143 GCA_044356795.1 Caulobacterales bacterium | reverse complement strand
AACCCACATCACCATGGACTGCTTCGCAGCAATCGGGAATCCTCAGACTTGTTCAGAGATTCCCTAACAGGTGGACGTTTGTCGCTGAATAAGGCGGTGAAGCAATGACTCCGTGGGTCGTGACCGTGACCGTGATCGCCTATGGCGCGGTCATGTTCCTGACCGCTACCCGGGCGGAAAATCGGGAAGGCTTGGAGGCGTTGGAAAAGCGCTGGTTGCTGATCTACGCGATGTCGATCGCGGTCTATTTCACGGGCCGGTCGTTTCATGGCAGCGTTGGGGCGGCGGCACGCGAAGGGTGGAACTACTTGCCGAATCATCTCGGCGAGGCGGCCGGTGAAGCGAACGCCTCGAAACGCTATTTCTTGCGACGGCAAGACATGATTTGGTGCAGTCCCTGCATGCGGCGCGCCTGTTCAATGCCGCGTTGAAGGCAGATGTAAGGCTACGCCATCCCTATCTTTCCACCACTCCGGCGACGGGACCCTGCGGCCGGTTTTGCTGTCGGTGTCGTCGATCCCAAGCGCATTCAAGCGCCAAGACCCGCCAAGGGTGACAAAGCCAAAACTGACCCATTGGGCGCCAAGCTGATCGGGGCCCCAAGCTGATCTCGTGGTTTGCTTTGCTCATGCAAGACGCCGCGCGCGCCCTTCCATTGCCAGACGCCCTAGAATTGCGCGCCGCTTTCAACCTCGCGTGATCATCGGACGTGATGAGTGCAACGCCTTGCAGCCCGCGTGAAACAAGGCTGTCGAGGACGGCGCGCCAATCTGTTTCGGCTTGCGATACTTTGATCGAGACGCCCAACATGCGCCTGCGACCGTCGTCGTCTATGCCGATGGCGCTGAGGACGGCGCAATCATCGGCAACGCCGTGCTCGCAGGTTTTTCATCACGCGCATCGAGGTAGCCGACCAAGTGGGCGCTGGCGCCAGGCGTCGCGATCATCGTCACGCCGTTTCGCGGCCCGGCTGCCTTGGGTGGACGACAGCCCCTCCATGCCGAATGCGGCCACTATGGTTTCGACCGCGCAGGTCGACACGCCTTTGACATAGATTGCGGCGGCCGCGCACATCACCGCGCGGCACGCACGGCGCCCGCGCTCCAGGCTTTGGGGATGGAAAGGCTCGGGCGCGCGGGCGGTTTTGAGACCATCCCAATGCAGGGGTCCGGCCGGGGTGTCGACGCGCTTGGGTTTGTAGCCATTGGTATAGCCCCGCCGCGCAGGGTCGCGTTCATCATGGCCAGCGCCGAGAAAGGGCTCGCGCTGAAGGCTCATGGCGCCATTCATGCGTGTCGTCATGACGTGACGCATCGCCTGTGGACCCTCCGCGATCAGGTGTTAGGGAAACGCGCAATCATCGTATCGTTCGTGGTCATGTTCGGCGTTCCTCTTGGACGAAGAACACCGATGCGTGATTCGCGTTGCCACTCGCCTTAACGGCAATGTCGAGACGTCACGTTCCGCTGCCCGTGGCGGTCGCTGTTCATCACGCTGCAATCGTACGTCGCCTCGGTGGGTTTCATGTCGCTTGGGGCGAACAATGTGCGACTTTGGATCGAGGTCCAACCATCGGGAATTCGGCAGCGACGAACGGGGCGCATATGGCCTGCGGCGTGATCGTGATGGGTTCGAGGACATTGGCGTTGCGCACGCGCACGCGAGCGGATGCGATGTCAACGGTCGCGGCCCGCGATTCCATGCCATAGGCTTGCAGCGATTGCAGCGGCGACATGGTGTAGCCGGTGCTGAGCGCGGATTTCCCCGACGGGCAATGCACAATTGCATTACTTAAGTAGCCGCTTTGCGCGACCAGGCCCGGGCGCCCTCCACCAATTCAATGGCTGTCAGGCGTGGCGGAGGACGGAGCGGAAGCGATGGCGCGGGGGCGGCTGACGGCGTGGATGGCTGATCCGCCGGCGCGCCCCCGCGCAGGTCCGGATTGAAGCGTTTCACCGCGCCGAAATCCTTGGTGTGAAGGTTTTCAACAAGCGTGGATTGGCCGTCATCGGCGGCCGGCTGCATGGCATCACGCACGACGTGACGCTGCTTGCCGGCGTGATTTTCACCTTGCCCGCAAACAGTGTGCATTGCCTCGGCTTTCCATTCGGGTCATGCGGCGCGACAGTGTGGCGGCGGTGAAAAGAAATCCCGTAAAGGCCTTTATGGACCAGCATTGCTGAATACATACCATTGCATCCGGGGCTTGGGTCTCGTTCAGGATTGCGCCCTGCAGGGCTGCAGTTTTGATGAAGGGCGGCGCTTCCTGCGTTATCGCTGTGACCGTGATCGCTGCCGCTCATAGACGCCAGCATCGCCGCCGAGAAGCGCCAGCCGCGCAGTCCCACCCGCGCCTTTCTCGCCAACCAATTGCTCCCCATTTCAACCCTGGCAGCGCTACCGAAACCCTTTCAACGGGCCTGACTGCGTGATCGGTTCAGATTGGCAGAAACCACCGCGCCGGCGTCATTAAACCTCCCAAATGTCGGCGCGGCGTCAGGCGCGGTGTGGCTTAGCGATCCGGTTTGCGCGTTTGTCGGCCTCTGCGCCTGCGACATAAGCAATCGTCGACGCCAACATTGAATACAGGAAGTAACCGCTCATCGATGGCGCCTCGCCCGCGAGCAGGCTGGTCATCGCGGCGCCAAAGCCAATCGCCTCCGGCCCGCTCATCAGCGCGAGCAGCGGGAAGATCGCCATCGTCACAAGATTCACCGCCAGGCAGGCCAGAATCGCCCAAAGCGCCGCGCGTTTGCCGCCGTAAGAGGAATGCACCCCGATGATCACCGCGACCAGAATTCCGGCCTGTCCCCACACCGATGTCAGCGCAATCAGTTCGTAGATCGACTGTCCGGAAATCGCGATCAGATATGCTGCAAGGCCCGCGCCGACGGTAGACAGGCGCGCCGCCCACAGTCGCGCGCGTGCGCTGTCTTGTTTACGCACCGTCGCCAGCAAAGTCAGCGACACCATTGACGACACAGACAAGACATTGGAATTCGTCGTCGACATCACCGCAGAAATCAGCGCGCCGGCAAACAGCACATACACAAAGGGCGGCAGGATTTGCGCCGCCAGCGTTGGCAGAAACGCATCGGTATCGCCAGCATCAACGGTGATCACATGCACACCCGCCAGCGCGATCAGCACCGGCACAAAGCCCAGCGCCAGATACATTCCCCCCGCGGCAAACGTGGCGGTGCGTGCAGACTGCGCGTCTTTGGCCGACAAGAACCGCGCAATCACTTCCTGCGTCACAAGGCTGCCGAGAATGGGGATCGACCACGCATCAATCTGCGCCAGCCAGCCCTCCGTTTCGCCGCGCAGCGCGAGTTGTGAAGGCTCAATCTTCGCCAACATCGGCCCAAAGCCGCCCAGCGCGCTGGTCACCGCCCACAACACTGCCAGCAGGCCGACGATCAAGACGCCAGCGTGGATCATGTCTGTATAGATGTCGCCAACAATGCCGGATGTGGCGGTGTAGACGATAATCACGATCGCCGCCACGATCAGCGTGGTTTGTTCGGGCACGCCAAGCGCGGTCTTCAGCATGACTGACAGCGCCAACATTTGCGCCGCCGCCCAAATCGTTGATACCAGAATGGTGATCACCGCGGTGAAGATTTCGCTCGTTTGATCAAAGCGATCGCGGAAAAACGCAGCTAGATTGTCATAACCTTTTGCGCGAAATGCGCCGGCCACCCAAAAGCCCATCGCAAACAAACACAGCGCATAGCCAAATGGTTCGGCGCGCGCGCCGGCAAGGCCTTCAGAACTGATCGCGCCGGCCGAGCCGATAATAGTTTCAGCGGAAAACCAGGTGGCGAAAATCGAAAATGCGATCGGGATCAGACCCACGTCGCGCCCGGCGAGGAAGAAGTCCGTGTCGCTTTTGACATTGCGCGCGAAATACAGGCCCAATGCGATTTGGCTGAGCACATAGAGGCCGATGAACAGGCCAAGCCCGCCCGCATCTTGCGTCGCCATCACTCGTCCCCGCGGCTGGAAGGGCCTGATTATGGCGGGATCGGCCGCGGCTGGGAAGGTGGGGCGCGCAGGAAAGGCGAGGTGGGGCTGCGTTGCGCGCGGCTGAACTGCGCAAAAGTTGATTTGGCGCTGCTGCGGCATCGTCTGGCGGACGCTGCGAAGAAACAGGCGGATGGGGAAGGATATGCGGCCGGGATTGCGCTCAATCTGGCGCCATCGCATCCCAGCCCCGGAATAGCCAAGCGCGTTGTCCGGGGGCCCATGAAGGCTGGGGTCGTTTGATGATTTTGGGCTCCGGGTTCGCGGTTGCACCGCGCCCTGGGGATGGGGGCGAATGATGCCCCGTCAATTCTCCCGGAACGAACGCCATAGCGACATTTCCAGCGGCTCCACCAGATATTGCAGCGCGGTGCGCTTGCGCAGTGGCACCACCACCTCCACTGGCAGGCCGGGTTGAAATGCGGTGGCGCCGCGCACGTCCGCGATCGCTTTCAGCGTATCTTCTGTCACGGTGATTTCGGTTTTGAAAAACGCAGTGCCTGTGCGCGGATCGGTGAAGCGATCGGGGGAAATCGCGCGCACCACCCCATCCAGGATCGGCATGTCTCGCTGGCTGAACGCTAGCACGCGAATCTCGGTTTTCTGGCCGACGCGCAGATCATCGGCATCTTCCGGGCGCACCATCGCCTCGATCAAAAGATCGCGGTTTTGCGGCACAATCTCCATCAGTGTTTCGCCGGGCCGCGCCACGCCCCCTCGCGTAAACACCGAAAGCCCCTGCACCACGCCGGCCACAGGCGCGCGCAGCAACAGCCGCTCCACATCTTTCACAGCGGCTGAATGCTGCGGACCCAATTCGGCAAGGCGCAGATCGGTCAATCTCAATTGTTCGGCCACCTGCGCCATGGTTTGTTCGTCCACCGCGATCGCCTGAATGCGCGTCTCGCCGATGGCTTCCTGCGCGCGGGCGATCGAGGCGCTGTATTCGCCCGAAGCGCCATCGAGTGCGGCCAACTCCCGCTCCATTGCGCGCAACCGTGTTGTCGGCGCAAAGCCTTTTTCGTTAAGGGCGCGGATGCCCTCCAGTTCCGCATCCAGCAGTGATTTCTGCCGCGCTTTCGAGCGGATCTGGCCCTGAAAACCGACAATCTGTTGGCGTAATTGCGCCGCGCGCTGCGCCAGCAATCCTTTTTGCGCCGCCAGCGATTGCCGCCGCGTGCGCAGTTCACGCTGTTGGGCGGTGAAAGCGGCATTGGCCAGCGCCAAGCGCTCGCCGCTGAGTTCGTCATATCCGGTGGGGCGGAGGAGGTCGCGGGCGCCGGTTTGTTCGGCCTGCAGGCGCGCGCGCACCGCCTGCAGAGTGATCAATTGCGTGCCAAGGGTTTCTTCCCGCGCCCGCGCTTCCGACCCGCCCAACGCAATCAGCACCTGGCCCTGGCGCACCGTTTCGCCCTCCCGCACAAAAATTTCCGCGATCGTGCCGCCTTCGCGATGCTGCACCGCTTGGCGATGCCCGTTGACAATCACAGCGCCGCCGGCATGGACGGCGGCGTCCAGCGGGGCGGTAGCGGCCCAGCCGCCAAAACCGAGGAAGAAGAGTGCCGCCGCCGCGAGGCCAACCTTCAACTCCATGCCGGGCGCAGCCGATGGGGCAACGGCAAATGGTTTTGCGGCGATCGGCGCCGGCAAGGCGGGCGGTGTGGCCCGGCGCGTGCGGCTGATCGTCCAGCCCAGGATGCTGTAGGTGACGATGTCGTCGCGCTGGGCGCGTTCGGCGTTGGGGGCTGTGAGATCGGTCATGGCCGGCCTCCCACGACGGTGATCGGCGCTGGTCCTGGCGCTGGTCCCGACGCGGGCGAGCGCTCGTTCAGACGGGCGGCGATCTGATCGCGCGCGCCCTGCATTTCCATGCGTCCGTCGCGCAGCACAACCAGGCGGTCACACGCCGCCAGCACGCCCGCGCGGTGGGCGATCATCACTACACAGCCGTCGCGCTCGCGCACCGCGCGGATTGCAGTGAGAAGGGCGGTTTCGCCGTCTTGATCAAGGAAGGCGTTCGGCTCGTCCAGGATGAGAATTGGGGGCGCCCCATACAGCGCGCGCGCCAGGGCTATCCGTTGTGCCTGACCGCCGGAAACGCCGGCGCCATTGACGCCCAATTCGGTATCGTACCCGCGCGACAGCGACAAGATCATGTTGTGTGCGCCGGCAAGGCGGGCGGCCTCAACCACCTGTTGCGTCAGCAGATCGTTATCGATGCCGCGGCGGGCGCCAAACCTTGAGATATTTTCTTTCACCGTGCCCGGCAGCAACTGCACCGCTTGCGGCAGATAACCAAGCGCTTGGCCCAGCACGTCCATGTCCCATTGCGCCAGCGGCGCGCCGTCGACGCGCACATGGCCCTGCACCGCTGGCACGGCGCCGATCAAAGCGCGCGCCAACGTGGACTTGCCAGACCCCGACGGACCGATCACGCCGATCACCTCGCCGGGGCCCACGCCAAACGAAACGCCTTTCAGAATCGGCTCTCCGCCGCCCGGCCGGGCGACGAAAACGCCATCCACGTGCAGTCGCGCCTTTGGCGTTGGCAGGCGTGTCGGCGGTTCGGCGGGCGGCGCACGCAGCATTGGCGCCAGCGAGTCATAGGCATTACGCGCTTGGATCAGGCTGCGCAGGGCGCCGGTCAGTTGCTCGATCGGTTGCAGCGCGCGGGCGCCGAGGATGGAGGCCGCAAACATCGCGCCCGCCGTGATTTGGCCCTCCACCGCCAAAAATGCGCCCCACGCCAGCAGCGCGTTCTGGGACACAAGCCGCAACATTTTGATGCCGGATTGGAAGGCGGCGGCGTCAAAGCCGGTCTGCGCCTGAAGGCCGTTGGCGATGGCGCGCTCCTGCAAGTGTTTTGCCGTCAGCGCATCGCGCAGACCAAGGCCGCGCACAGCGTCGGCATTGGCAGCGGACGTCTCGATCATGGCGTGCGCGCGCAGCGCCGATTCCGCAGCTTTCGCCAGGGCTGGTTTGGCGCTGCGCTCGTTCCACATGGACAGCGCGATCAATAGCCCGCCAGCAATCACCGCAATGATCCCGAACGACCAGTGCACGATGGTTAGCACCAGGATGAAAATCACCGCCCAGGGCAGATCAATCAGCGCCAGCGGGCCGGGGCCTGCCACGCCGGCGCGCAGAATGTCGAATTCGCGCAGCGCCTGGGTGCGTCGTGGATCGGCCGCGCCCTGCGCGCCCGCCGACAGCAGCGACCGCACAAGGCTGGGCGCGAAGGCCTGTTCCAGATGCAGGCCAATGCGGGTGAGAAGGCGGGCGCGCGTCCAATCCATCACGCCCAGCGTGATCAGCGCCGCCGCCAGCACCAGGCACAGGAAGGCCAGGGTCTCCAGGCCGCGCGTCGCCAGCACCCGGTCATAGACCTGCATCATGAACAGCGCAGGCGCCAGGAACAGCAAATTGTAGAGAAACGAAAACCCGATCAGCGCGGCGAAATGCGTGCGACAGGCATGAAGGGCGGCGCGGACAGGCTCCGGCGCGCGGGCAAGCCAGCCAAGCAGCCCCAGGCGCGGCGCGCCTGCTGCGGGGGGTGCGTTGGGTGGGTCCGGCAAACGAGGGCTCCTCAAGCGAATAGCAGACGCACATTGCAAACAGGCTGCCTTTAAACAGGCCGCCGCCAACACAAAGGAAGGGGCACGCGCGTCCCGCAGGCGGCAAAAGCCAAGCCGCCGGCCACATGCGCCCGCCACCGTTCCGTCCCGGCAACAAACTAATGCCGCCGCCGGCCGGCGTCCAGAAGCGTGCGCGGTGCGATTGGTTAACCCGGCATCAACCAAAGCAGGCAAAGGGGGACGTTTCAAACGAACCGGTGGGAAGGCCAGAATGCCTGCGACAGTTGTTTCGGTCATCAATATGAAGGGCGGGGTTGGCAAAAGCACGACAACGGTCGCCCTCGCGGAGACTTTGGCGGTGCATCACCGTTGGAAGACCCTGGTGATCGATCTCGACCCGCAAACCAACGCCTCGATCATGGTGGCGGGGCCGGAAAAATGGGATTCGCTGCGCGAGGCGGAACGCACTCTGGATTTCTACTTTGAAGCCTACGCCACCGGCGAAGGGCGGCCCAAACCGTTCAAGGACCTGCGCGAGTCCAAGGTGTCGGATCTGAAAGGCGCGCCGGATGTTTCCGTGATTGCGGCGGCGCCTGAATTCCGTACGCTGGAACGCGACATGATCGAAACCTTCGTGCAGCGTGGCTATCATATTCAAGCGATTCAGAAATGGATCGCTGATCGCTTCGCCAATGGCTTGAAGGCGGTGATCAGTGACCATGACGCCATTTTCATCGATTGTCCGCCGGGCATTTCGCTGTTTGCGGAAGCGGGCTTGATTGCATCCGATGCGATCCTTGTGCCCAGCATTCCCGATTATATGTCGCGGCTGGGTTTGATCAGTTTCCGCAAGCGCGCTTTGCGCATGTTGGAGGATCGCCGACAGGGTCCGGCGCCGCTGTTTGTGCTGGCCACGAAGTACGAGGAGAGTATGGCGTTGCATCGTTCGGAGGCGTCGCTGTTGAAGGACAATCTCGGCGACGCGATGTTTGATGTGCGCATCCCGCAGATCATGGATTTGGCGCGCGCGGCGGAGTGGTCTGATACACCGCGGACGTTTGAACAGAAGTATGGCGCTGGCGCTGCGATCATGCAGGCGCTGGGCGATGAATTCCTGGCCAAAATCGCGAAAGGATGATCCCTTTGAGCGTCTATGACAGCGACACCGTATCCGCCGTCCGCCTGACCAAGAAGCTGCGTCGCTTCTTCAATGAGGTGCGGCGCGAGGCAAAGCGCAATTCGAAGTTTGCGGCCAAGCTGGATGCCGCACTGGATGCGATGGGTCCAGATGATCAGGAAGATTTGCCTGACGCTGCGTTCGATGGGCTGGATGCGCCGGTGCGCGCGTCAGCGCTACTCGATCCTGATCCGTTGGATGATGATCCGTGGGCGGATGTTAACCCCGTTGCGATCGCGCGCCGCGAGGGTGAGGAGGGATTGCGCGCGGTGATCGAAGGCCTGCCGGAAATGGCGCTGCGCGGGCTGATCGCCGAGCATAATCTTGACCCCGCCGGCGAAAGCGCTCGGCTGCGGCGCGATGCGCTGGTAAATCATATTGTCGCTCAGGCGGCCAAGCGCATCGCGCGAGACAAAAAATTGTTCGAGTATTGAGATGGGGCTTGAAGGCCGGACGGCTGCGCGTCTCCATCGCCACCCCCTCCCGGCGACTTCGCCGCTTGCTTCTCCCCGACGGTAACTTCTGCGAAAGGCTTTCTGCGGTTCAAGCATCAAGGTTTCCCATCCCTGGAAAGGCTGAAGGCGTTGCCCAAGGCCCAGATTTGCTCATGGCCCTTGGTCCCGGCTCTTGCTCCGCGCGCCCGGCAATGGGGCGCCGGGGAGAGACCATATGTGGATCGCGCGATCGTCCACAGGCTGAAAGACGTGAAAACCGCTAAAATGCGCGCTCGATCACAAAATCGGGCAGTTCGATCAGGGCTGCTGTGAGGGCGTCGTCGCCGCCGACTGAGGCGATCGCTTCGCGGGCGCTGTCGGCATAGATCCGGGCGAAATCCAGTGTCCGCGCGATCGCGTTTCGTCGGCGCAGCAGGCCGGCGGCGCGCTCGAAGTCGCCCGCCTCTTGATGGCGGCCGCCGTCGCGCATCACCCGGCGCCAAAAGCTGTTTTCCTCGGCGTTGCCGCTTTCGCGCGCCAGAATCACCGGCAGCGTGATTTTCCCTTCGCGGAAATCATCGCCCGCGTTCTTGCCCATCGTGCTGGCCACCCCACCATAATCGAGCGCGTCATCGACCAGTTGGAAAGCCAAGCCGAGATTTTGGCCATAGGCTTCCAGGGCGGATACAACCACGGCGTCGCCGCCGGCGGCCATGGCGCCCACTTTCCCCGCGGCGGCGAACAGGGCCGCCGTCTTGGCGTTGACGATCGCCAGATAGCGATCGAGCGACACATCGCCTTCCCCGGCGGCGGTCAACTGCATCACTTCGCCTTCCGCGATCACCGTCGACGCCCGCGACAGTACGCCCAGCATCGCGAGATCGCCGGCTTCAACCATCAGATCAAACGCCCGCGCGAACAGAAAATCGCCCACCAGGACACTGGCGGCGTTGCCCCAGACGCGGTTGGCCGGCGCCTTGCCGCGCCGCAAGGCGCTTTCATCGACCACATCATCATGCAGCAGGGTGGCGGTGTGGATGAACTCCACCGCCGCCGCCAGCAGCACCGCGGGCTCCTTCGCCCGCTCACCGATCGCGCCCGCCGCCGCCAGGGTAATCATCGGCCGGATGCGCTTGCCGCCAGCGTCGATCAGATAGCCCGCAAGGCTTGGAATCATTGACACGCCGCTTTCCATGCGGTCGTGGATGACGCGATCGACACGGCGCAAATCGTCCGCCAGCAGCGCCGTCAGCGCATCGATGGCATGGGGCGCTTGCCGAAACACGGCTTCTTGCGTCGCTGCCGGACCCACTCAAAAACCTCGCGCAAATCGCTTCATCGTCGGTGGACCATGGGAGTGTGTGCCGGCCGGGTCAAGGCCGCGCCCCAATCACTGGACCAGAAGTCGCACAACCCTGGCCTTCGCCCCAAGACGCCCTAATAAGAAATCCATGCATAAACAGTTGCGCACCACCGATCACGGTCTGATCAGTCCTGTTGAGGCCGCCCTGAAGGCGGTGGGCATTGATGATACGGTTTTTGACGCAGCGATCGCGGCGGTTGAGGGCGGGATTGACGCCTTTCCGCGCCGCATCACGGTGCTTGAGGAAGATCGCGCCGCGGCCGTTTCGGCGCTGCGGCACTTGGGCGCCTTGCCCCATGGCTAAGCCAGTCGCCGGGGGCGGCGAGACGCTGGATGCATTTTTCGGGGGGCGACTGCGGATCGCCCAGCCGGCGGTGGGGTACCGCGCGGGGCTGGATGCGGTGCTGCTGGCGGCCGCGGTCCCGGCGGGGGCGCGGTTGTTAGAGGCCGGGTGCGGGGTGGGGGTGGCGCTCCTGGGCGCCGCGCTGCGTCATCCGCAGGCGCGGCTGGTCGGAGTAGAGCGCGCGGCGGAAATCGCAGCGCTTGCCGCGGCCAATGTGCAGCGCAACAACCTGCAGGAACGAGTCGCGATTGTTGCAGCGGATGCGTTGGCAGAAACCGGCGGCGGTTTCGACGGCGTGTTTTGCAACCCGCCTTATTATGCGCCGGGGCGGGGCCAGGCCCCAGCGGTGGAAAAGCGCCACGCTTATCTCGCCGATCAACCGGTGGATCGCTGGATCGCCCGGCTGGCCGATCGCCTGGTCGGCGGAGGCGCGTTCACCATGATCCATCGCGCGGATGCGTTGGGGGATATTCTGGCTGGCCTGAAGGGTCGCTTGGGCGGCGTGTGTGTTTTGCCGATCCATCCCAAGGCCGCGCAGCCGGCTCATCGGGTGATCGTGCGGGCGTTCAAGGCCTCCCGTGCGGGCATGACAATCCTGCCCGGGCTGATCGCGCACAGGGATGATGGCAGCCCTCATCCCGATATCGCCGCCTGCGTCACCGACTTGGCGCCGCTGCCGTTTTTGACGGGCCCTTGAAGGCTCAAAACCACATGCGTTTTTGGGGCGTCGGGGGATCGAGCACTTCTACCGTGTCGCGGCCGTCAGGGGCGCCCATGCCCGGCGGGTCGAATGCGCGGGGGAAGTCCGCGTCGTCGACATAGGTGGCGGCGTAGCGGGCGCCGATCAGGTTCAGCAGGCGGAGCAGGGTGTCATCGTCGATCGCCATTTCCCGCAGCCGCATCACCAATTCGGACTGGTTGTAGGCTGCGCCCATGACGCGAAAGCGGTTCTGATCGACCCGGGGAGGCTTCCATCGCCGGTCCGCGACCTCGCTTTCCAGCGGTTGGTCGAACAGCGCCTGCAAGGTCGCGTCCTCCAGGCGCACATCCATGCGCCGGAAGTGCAGCAAGGGCTTTTCCGGCAGCAAAAAGGGCGCGTCGCCAATCAGCATGTGCTCAATCTCACCATCGATCTTCCAGCGCCGATCGGGATCGAGGGGATAACGGCTGAAGCCCTGCATCATGGTCAGGGCATGCAGCGAGCTGTCGTGGATCATCGTCATCAGGCTGTCGATGCCGCGATAGGCCTCCTTGGCCCGACTGGCGCCGGGGCGGAGCTTGACCGTATCTTCGGTGACGAACGGCCGATACCAGCCCGTGCCCACCGAAATCATCAGCAGATCATCTTCGGTGGTTTTCCACTCAAAGCCGAACGCCGGCAGCTTGGCCATCATCAGCATTTGCAGCGCCGGGGTGTTGCGGCCGCTGATCGCCCCATCGACGAAATGGCCGTCCAGCCCCTCCACTTCGACATGCATATCCACCGGTCGGAAGAAGGTGGGGGCGGCGGCGCTGGCCTGGATCAGGCGGGCCAATGCAAACTCGCCATTGTCGGTGAACTTTGACGCTTCATCAAAGGCTTGGCCCATCCGCGCGGCATAAGCCCGCCCGGCCGTGCGATCAAAATAGCGCCAGCGGGGATTGTTGGTCAGCGTCCATGGCGACCCCTTGTCGATCCGCTTGGCAAAAACCGCAAAGCCGGTGTGCAATGCGCGCGAGTTCAGTTTGATGAATTCGCCGTCCTGCGTTTTTCCGTTCAGCTGCATCGCCAGGGCGCGACCGTTTTTTTCCCGCAGGACGCGGACAAGCTCCTCCTCGAGGACATGGGCGTCAAACTTCGGAACATTGATGCCCCACCGATTGTTGCGGGCGAAGATCTTCGGGCACAGGTTCAGATACAGTTTTTCAAGGTCGTCCGCCGAAAGGCCGATGCAGAGGCCTGCGGCCAGAATGGAGCCGGTCGAGGTGCCGCCGATCAGGTCGAAATACTGGTGCAGCCGAAACTGGCTGCGCTGGGCCATCGGCAGCCGGGCCGCGAGGATGCGTTCGATTTCCTTGATGATCCCGACCGCCAAGATGCCCCGGGCGCCGCCGCCGTCAATCGCCAGGATACGTTTCTTGCCTGGTTCAAAGAGATGGTCTTCCAGCGAGCGCGCCATGGGATCCCTAGCCATGTCGTTGCGATGGCGGAAAGATGCGCCGGGCCCGCGCATGGGCGCAAGCGAAATTTCGTGGGCTTGCTCCAGGCAGCGTGGAGGGCTAACCCCGCGAACCATGAGTTCTGCGCCGACACCCCGTTGTTTCCAGGATGTGATCCTTACGCTCCAGCGTTATTGGGCGGGGCAGGGCTGCGTCATTCTGCAACCGTATGACGAACAGGTCGGGGCCGGCACGCTGCACCCAGCTACCACCTTGCGCGCTCTGGGGCTAAAGCCGTGGCGTGCGGCCTATGTGCAACCCTCGCGGCGGCCCAAGGACGGGCGCTATGGGGAAAACCCCAACCGCCTATACCAGCACCATCAGTTCCAGGTGCTGCTGAAGCCCAATCCGCCAGATCTGCAGGATTTGTATCTGGGCAGTTTGGATGCCCTAGGGCTTGATCCGCTCACCCACGATATCCGCTTTGTGGAAGACGATTGGGAAAATCCCACCGTCGGCGCCTGGGGCCTCGGCTGGGAGGTGTGGTGCGACGGGATGGAGGTGTCGCAATACACCTATTTCCAGCAGGTCGGCGGGCTCGACGCGCGCCCAGTGTCGGGCGAACTCACCTACGGGCTTGAGCGGCTGAGTATGTATGTGCTGGGGTTTGATCGCGTGTACGATATGCCGTTCAATGATCCTGCCAGTGCAGCGCCCCTCACCTATGGCGATGTGTTCATGGCCAACGAGAAAGACCAAAGCCGCTACAGCTTTGATCTCTCCGATCCGAAGATGACGCTGTCCTGGTTCGAGGATGCGGAAAAAACCGCCGCGCGTTTGCTGGCGGAAAGCCCGCCCAACATTTTGCCCGCGTTTGAGTTTACGCTGAAGGCGTCGCACCTGTTCAATCTGCTCGACGCGCGCGGGGTGGTGAGCCCGACGGAGCGGCAATCCTTCATCGCGCGCGTGCGCACGCTGGCGAAGGGGTGCGCGGAAGCGTGGGAAGCGAAAGAACGCGCCGATGCCTAAAGAAACCGCAGAACTTCTGATCGAACTTTTCAGCGAAGAAGTTCCCGCCCGCATGCAGGCGCGGGCGGAGGCTGATCTCGCGAAACTGTTGACCGAGAAGTTCGCCGCCGCCGCGATCGACGCGAAGGATGTGCGCACGGCTTCGGGGCCGCGTCGCCTCGCGTTTTCCGCAACGCTGCCGAAGGCGTCCGCCGATGTGCGCGAAGCAAAGAAAGGCCCGCGGGTGGGCGCGCCGGAGCAGGCGATTGCGGGCTTCTTGCGCGGCGCCGGTTTGGCGTCGATCGAGCAGGCGCGCGTGGTGAAGGATGCGAAGGGCGATTTCTACGAAGCGGTGATCGAGCGGCCGGGGCGCGCGACGCCGGATATCATCGCCGAAGCCTTGCCGGCGGTGATCGCCGCGTTTCCGTGGCCAAAATCGATGCGCACGGGGGCTGGCGATTTGCGCTGGGTGCGCCCGCTGCAACGCATTTTGTGCGCCTTCGATGATAAGCCGGTGGCGGTGCAGGTGGAGGGTGTGGCGTGCGGCGTCGTCACCAGCGGCCATCGTTTTCATGCGTCGGCGCCGTTCAAGGCAACGCGCTTTGAGGATTATGTCGCAAAGCTGCACGAAGCGCATGTGATCGCCGATCGCGGCGCCCGCAAAGCGAAAATTCTAAAAGCCGCGCACGCCGCCTGCGCCGCGCGCGGACTAACCTTGGTGGACGATGCGGGCCTGCTGGAAGAAGTGGCGGGCCTCGTCGAATGGCCGGTGGTGGTGATCGGCGATATGGACGCCGCGTTCCTCAATCTGCCGGCCGAGGTGATCCGTCTCACGATGCGCACGCACCAGCGCTATTTCGCGGTGCGCGATTGCAAGACGGGCGCATTGGCGCCGCACTTCCTGACGATTGCGAATATCGAAGCCAAAGACGGCGGAGCGGCGATCGCCAGGGGCAACGCGCGGGTGTTGTCGGCGCGGCTCAATGATGCGCGCTTCTTCTGGGCGAAGGATTGTGAAACTGCTCTGTACACGGATGAACGCCGCGAGAAGCTGAAACAGATCGTGTTTCACGCCAAG
>JBIKVO010000293.1:0-4404 GCA_044356795.1 Caulobacterales bacterium | reverse complement strand
ATTTCGCTCGGCGCCAGGGTTGCGATCTCCACATCGGCGTCGCTGGCGCCAAGATCTTTGAACTTGCGCGCCTGCGGCAACACCCGTGCCTCCACCGAACCAATCAGCTCGTTATACTTCTTCACCGTCCCTTCGAGCGCGTTGCCGACGCTGGTCAGCTTATCGCCCATCAAGGCGAGACGGCGATACAATTCACGGCCAAGCTCGGCGATCTCTTGCGCGTTTTTCGCCGCCGCATCCTGGCGCCACCCGAACGCCACCGACTTCGCCAGCGCGACCATCGTCGTCGGCGTTGCGATAATCACCTTGGCGGCAAACCCCTCGTCCAGCAGGCCCGGATCACGCTCCACCGCCGCCGACAGCATCGGTTCGATCGGCACCCACAGCACGACGAAATCGACCGTGTCGCCGACATGTTTCCAATACTCCTTGCTCGACAGCTGACGCACATGGGTGCGTAATTCCTGCACATGCTTGCGCAAATGCATTTCGCGCGCGGCCTCATCAGCGGCGTCCATCGCGTCGAAATACCCAGACAGCGCCACTTTGGAATCGACCACGATCGTGCGCCCGTCCGGCAAATTGATCACGACGTCGGGGCGCAATTTTCCCCCGTCGCCGTCCACGGTCGTTTGCTCGGTGAAATCGACCCCCGGCTGCAGGCCCGATAACTCCAGCACATTGCGCAGCGTCTGTTCGCCCCAGCGCCCACGCGCTTTGGGCGAGGCACGCAACGCATTCACCAGCTTGCCCGTGACGCTTTGCGTTTCCTTTAGGGTCTCTCCAATCACGCGCATCTGCTCAGCCAGCGTCGACTTGTCGACCGTGCGCGTCTTCTCGATCGCCTCCACCGTGGCGGACAGTTTGGTGAACGCCTCCTGCACCGGCGCCAATACTTCCTTTACGCCGCCCGACGCGGTGGTTTGGTGCTTTTCGAATGTCTCGTTGGCAAGCGCCAGAAAGCGCTGCTCGCTGGCGGTGAGCGCTTGCGCCGCGAGGACCTGAAATCGCGTTTCCACCTCCGACCGCAGCGCCATCAGCGCCTGCTCTTTTTCCTCCGCCGCGCGGGCGCGCTCCGCCGCACTGCTGATCTGGCCGGCGAGTTCCGATTGCAGGCGCGCAATCGTCTGTCCCGCTGCATCGCGGGCCGACACGGCCACATCGCGCTCAGACTTCAATGCGTCCAATGTCTCTAATGTGGCAGTCGCCGCCGCCAGACTTTGCCGGGCGGCGCTCAGAGCCGCATCGGCCTGACGCCAAGCCCACGCCGCCGCCGCCGCCGCGGCGATGACAAACAGAAACAAAATCAACGCCGGAGGGGTAAAGCCCACAATCAACCCATCATTCATCACCATAGTGTAGCGAGATTCGCTGGGCAATTTTGAGTGCGGCAGGAACGAAACATCAATTCCGGCGTCACACGCTCGACATGCAGATCGCTGCCGCATTGCGGCCTGAATGCCCAGGCAGCCTTCATCCAGCGCTATTGTGGGAGATGGTCATGAAGCGTGCAGCTGCAGCACTGGTTCTGTCGGCATCTGCATCGTTTGCAGCGATCAGCAGTGCATCGGCGGTGATGTTAGGCCCGCCGCCCGCCGATCCCCGCGGCTTGGCGCTGCACGCGATCGACACATGCCGCAACGCCGCCATCGATTTCTCGATTACCGCGCCGTCTTATTCCGTGGGCCGGACCATCTGCGTGTACGGCGACATCAATCGCGACATGGCGAGCGCCTTTCAGCAGTTGGACATGAATTACGCTGACGTGATTGTCGTGTCGTCGCCGGGCGGCTCTGTGGCGTCGGCGCTTGACATGGTGGAGCATATGGGCATCGATCGCCAGACGCTGGTGGTGGACGGCCTGTGCGCCAGTTCGTGCGCCAATTACCTATTTCTTGCAGCGCGCTGGAAAATTGTGCCAGAGGAATCCCTCGTTGGTTGGCATGGGGCGCCGCCCGATCCGCGCCGCTGGGCGCCGCCCGATGAAATGCCTGCACAGGCTGCGGCGTTCGCCTTAACGACAATGTGGCGGTCGGAAGATTTCTTCTATCGCGTTGGGGTGTCGGATCGCGTGGCGCGGGAAACGCCGGATGGGATCAACGCCGCCAATCTGGCGCCGGGCGCCTTCTGGTCGCATTCCCGCTCAAGCCTGGAATGGCGCTTTGGCGTTGGCGGGATTTTGATGGCGCCCGAACAGACGCGCACGATTCCTGCATACGCTGCGCAGTGAAGTCTCGATCGACACTCTTACAGCGTGCGGCGCATGATCCATTCGTCGTCGAGCGTCCCGCCGACGGGGAACTGATAGGCGCCGCATTTCACAAAACCGTGGCGGGCATAAAAACGTTGCGCGCGAACATTTTCGCTCCACACGCCAAGATACATCACCCGCGCGCCAAAACCTACGGCGCGCGCACACGCCCAATGCATTAAGGCGTCCGCGACGCCTCCACCCTTCGCCGCATCAGCAAGATAAAGCCGCTTCAATTCATAGGCGCGTTCTTCGGGCGGCGTTCCAAACGGCAAGCCCATCGGGCCGATCTGCAAAACCGCAATGAGGGCGTCACGATGCGTCACGATGCGATCTGCACCGCCGGGCTTCACGAGTTGAGCCGCGATCGCGCCGGGTGCATAGCTTTGTTCAAGGAATGCGGCAAGATCGTCCGGGGGATAGATGTGGCCGAATGTGGCGGCAAAGCGCTCAGCCAAAAAAGCGCCGATCGTGGCGGCGTCATCAAGCGTTGCATCCCGCTCAACCACGTTCATCGCGCCTGCTCCCTGTTGCGCGCCGGGGCGATCACCTTGGCCACCGTGTTCAAATTTCGCGCTGTACCAGCAACACAAAGATGGCGTTTCACCACCGCCGTCGTGAATCTGCTGTCTTGCAATCCGTCCTCCGAGAAAGCGACAAATTGTGCATCGCCATCGACAACAAATTCATCCAGATCGGGTTTGTGCGCAACCTCCGATCAAGTGGCTTCCGGTTGGTCGATAGAAATCGCGCTCAATAAAAAGTTTGCAAAAAGTTTGCGCAATCCGATCCTATTCCTTCGGATTGAAATTTGCCCCAGGCGCGGCCTCGAGAAACCAGATCTGCGTGTGCTTGGCCACGCGACCAGCAAACGCATTGCGCGCCTGTGCGCCTTTCTATTCATCTGCGCTGCGCGCGACCGCCCGCGTTTCAACGCCTGAAAGTTCACGCACCACCGCATCCATAGTCTTTGCGACGTGCGCCGTTGTCACGCGCCCGCAATCGCGCACAATGTCGCCGCTCCCCAGCAATTTCTGTGCGCGCTTGAAGCCGGTGGCCATGGACACAGCGCGCAAATCCGCCATTGCCATATTGCGATCGCCGACATTGACCGCTGTCAGCAGCACAGCCAGAACGCTCACGCAGACAGCGCTTTCAGCACCGCCGCTTCGACCGCCGCCAGCGCCTCTTCGGCCTTGGCGCCGTCCGGCCCGCCGCCCTGCGCCATGTCCGGCCGGCCGCCGCCGCCTTGTCCGCCAAGAACTGCAACGCCTGCCCGCACGAGGTCGACAGCCGAAATTCTCACTTTCAGATCGTCCGTGACGCCCACCGCAATTGAAGCCTTGCCGTCCTCCACACCGACATAAGCAGCGACGCCCGACCCCAAACTCGCTTTCGCCTCATCGATCAGCCCGCGCAGATCTTTCGCCGGCACGCCCGATAAAACCCGCGCGATCACGCCAACAGAAGCGATCATCTTCGGCCCCGCAGGGGCCGCCGCGCCGCCATCACCCGCCAGCGCAAGTCTCTTCTTCGCCTCTGCCAGTTCCTGTTCCAGCCTGCGGCGCTCCTGCGCCAGTTGGGCAACCCGCTCCGGCGCCTCCGCCAGCGGCGCTTTCAGGGATTGGGCGATCGTTTTGGCGAGCTGGGCCTGCGCCTTCAGATGCGACAATGCGGCCGCCCCTGTCGCCGCCTCGATGCGGCGAACCCCGGCCGCAACACCGCTTTCGCTCAACACCGCGAAGACTGCGATATCGCCAGTGCGCGCTACATGTGTACCGCCGCACAACTCTACTGAATAGGGTTTTGTGTGCGAGTCGAGATCTTCGCCCATCGTCAAGACGCGCACCTCATCCCCATATTTCTCGCCGAACAGCGCCAGCGCGCCCGCCTCGATCGCCGCCGCTGGCGCCATATTGCGTGTCTGCGCCGCATTGTTCTGCCGGATCACCGTATTTACCTGCGCCTCGATCGCTTCGATTTCATCGGTACTGACCGGGGCGCCGTGCGAGAAGTCAAACCGCAAGCGATCGGCCTCAACCAGTGATCCCTTTTGAGTCACGTGTGGTCCCAACACGCTACGCAATGCCGCGTGCAGCAAATGCGTCGCCGAATGATTTGCGCGACTTTGCCCACGGCGTTGCCCATCGATC
>JBIKVO010000135.1:0-7434 GCA_044356795.1 Caulobacterales bacterium | reverse complement strand
GCAGCGCGCAGCCGCTGCTGGCGGCCTACAATGCCGAAATCGGTCAATTTGTAAGCGACATGTCGGATGCGTTCGCCGCCTTCGATGCTGCTTTCCGTCACGGCGCTGACGGCAACCTAATGCGCGCCTTGGAGCCGCACCTGCTGGCCGTTCAATCCGATCTACGCGCCGTCGGCGAGGCGGCGTCACATCTGAATGCGGTGGGCGGCGGAACTGTGGCAGATCGTGCTGAAATCTCGCGTCGGATCACCGCTGCGCTCGATGCCTTGGACGGGCTGTATCGGGCGACGCTGATGGAACTTGACGCCCTGCTGCAACAGCGCATTGACGGTCTGGCGCAGTCCTTGTGGACCAATCTTGCGTTGGCCGGGTTTGTTGGGCTTCTTGCGGCCGCCTTGGCGATCATGATCGCGACGCGCATCTCGCGCGTATTTACCGAACTGGCGCAGCGCCTCCACACATTGTCGCGCGGGAATGTGGAGATCGATATCCCTTACATGGATCACTCCAACGAGATCGGCTTGATTGCGCGATCTCTCAAGGTGTTTCGTGATCATGCGTTGGATCGCCTGCGCCTTGCCGATGAGATCACACAAGCGCATGCCGGGCGCGAGCGTGATCTGGAACGGGTTGCCTACTATGACGACTTGACGGGCTTGCCAAACCGCAAGCATCTGTATCGGTCGTTTGCGGCATTTTTCAATCAGGATCCGGGGCAGGCGCGTGGTGCGTTCTTGTACCTGGATATCGATCGCTTCAAAGAGATCAATGATACATTAGGCCATCAGGCTGGAGATGTTCTCATCCGTACCGCCGCCCAGCGATTGGTGGCGGTGGCGCGTCCCGGCGACGTTGTTGCGCGCATTAGCGGTGATGAATTCGCCATTCTCCTCGCCGATGTCGACGAGCCGGAAATCGTTCAACACTTCGGAAATCGTTTGTTGCAGCGCCTCGCTGAGCCTTACGACATTCATGGATCTGTGCAGCACCTGACTGCCTCGATCGGGATTGCAATTATCGCGCGCCACATTGCGCACGAGCCCGATGAATTGTTGCGGCGCGCAGATGTGGCATTGTACCGGGCCAAGCAGCGCGGACGCAATTGCTGCGTGCTGTTTGATTCCGTATTCGATGCAGATGTATTGTACCGCAAACGGATCGAGTCAGCATTGCGGGATGCGATCGAAGCGGATCAAATCACCCTGGCGTTCCAACCGCAGTTCTGTACCAAGACACGCAGGATTGTGGGTGTGGAGGGGCTCGCACGCTGGGATGACCCAAAGCTTGGCGTGGTTTCACCGGGCGTTTTCATTCCAATTGCCGAGCACTCCGGCCTGATTGTGGATCTTGGCCGCTCCATTCTGCGCCAAGCCATGACCCACGCCAAACGCTGGCCGGAGTTGCGCGTTGCAGTTAATTTGTCGGTGCTGCAATTGCGTCAGAAGGCCTTTATCGACAGCCTCGCCATGATTGCGATGGATGCTGGCGTCGATGCGGGTCGTATCGAACTGGAATTGACCGAGAGCATTCTTTTGGAGGATGTGGATGAAGTCAACACCACGCTGCGCCAGGTCAAAGCATTGGGCTATCGCCTTGCGCTGGATGATTTCGGCACGGGCTATTCTAGCTTGAGTTATTTGACGCGCTTTGAGTTCGACAAGCTGAAAATCGACCGCTCGTTTGTGCAGAATCTCGAAGAGTCACCGCATGCGCGTACCGTCATGCGTTCGATTGCGGCGTTGGGCCGCGCGGTGGGGTTGGAGGTCTGTGCAGAAGGCGTCGAAACAGTCCAACAATATGATGTTGTCTGTGATGTCGGGTGCACGAGCGTTCAGGGCTACCTGTTTATGCCGGCTGTTGGCGCATCCACGATCGACACGCTCCTGGCTAATGGCGGCCTTGCACCGCTGCCTGTTGAGGCGGTGCAGCGCAAGGCCGGTTAATCGTCAGGATTGACCGCCCGGCCGCGCAGCAGCGGCGGCCCTGGCGGCTTCATCGGCAAATTGGCGGATGACGCGCTGGGCGTCATGCCACGTGGATTTGGTGTCGGCGAACTCGATGTCGCTGTCATACCAGCGCCGCGCAATCTCGCGAACCAAGGCGCCGTCGCCCCGTTCCAGGCGTGCTGAAATCGCCGCGCCGCCAATCCCAAATGAGCGCCCGTAATCGAGGCCCGGCGTATCGAGCAATTGTTGGAACGTGGGGCGATTAGGCTTGGCTGCATCGAGCGAAACCGACAGGACGAAATCCGCCGGTCCAGTCGCCAGAGTTCCGGTCGCCAGAGTGAGGCCTTCTTGGGCAAATTCTTTGCCGAGGCGGTCAAGGATTTCGGTTTTCAGATAGTCAGCTTCGCGCTGGCCGTAGGTTTCATCGAACGTTGATTGCAGGCTGGGTGCAATCGAGACGGACTTCACCGCCACGGTTTGAGCCGATGCCGCGCTCAGCGCGAGGGCGGCCGCGGCGGCGAGCAGGGACAGAATGGATCGCATGGAGGGCCTCCAATACGGCGTGTTTCTCACCGCCGCCTAACCTCGCCAAGGCTACACGCGGACGCGGGCGGCGCGCAACTTAGCCTGAGCAAGATGTGAACGGATGCGGGCGGCCGTTTCGTCCTTAGGGCGCATCGACCAGCACGATCTCGGTGTCTTTTTCGGCCGTCACCGTGATCGTCTCGACATCGCAGATGGCCGCGCCGTCGCGTTCGTGCAGGGTCTCGCCATTGATCATGGCCGCGCCCTTGGCAATAGCGAGGTAAGCGTAACGCCCATGGCTGAGCGCATAGGTTACGGTTTCGAAAGGCTTGATCGTCGCGCCGAGAACGCGCGCGTCCTGACGGATCGGTAGCGCACCGCCTTTCAAATCGTCGTCGAAGCCTGACGCCAGCGCCACAAATTGACCGGCGCGATCGCCTTTGGGGAACTGTGCAGCGCCCCAATGCGGTTTGCCGCCACGGGATTTTGGCAGAATCCAGATTTGGAAAATCTTTGTTGGCCGATCTTCCAGATTATATTCTGCGTGGATAATGCCGCTGCCTGCACTCATGACTTGAACATCGCCCGCTTCAGTACGGCCCCTATTGCCCATCGAGTCTTGATGCGTGATCGCGCCTTCGCGCACATAGGTGATGATTTCCATGTCCGCGTGACTGTGCGGGGAGAAGCCGGTTTTCGGTTGGATGATGTCATCGTTCCAAACCCGCAATGCGCCCCAATGCGCACGCGAGGGATCATGATATTGGGCAAATGAGAAATGATAGCGCGCGGCCAGCCAGTCGATATCCATCCGGCCGAGGCTGTCAAAGCTGCGTTTCTCGATCATCTTTTCCTCTCTTATCCATGAAGTTTTTGGGTGATTGTGGCAACATCCTGTCCTTGAAAGCGTGCGACAGTTTTTTCTTTTTCAGATGGTTGGCGTTCACTTGGTTGGCGTTCACTTGGTTGGCGTTCACTCGGTTGGCGTTCACCGCGGGCGCCGGCGACGGCGCCGGCGCCAAGCGGCCCGCCGCCGCGTACTTCGCTGATGTCCATCGTCTCCGGGATGGCGGAGGGCACGCCAACGATCACCATGCCATGGTGCAAAAGCGTTGGAAGAAAGGTCAGTACGGTTGTTTCATTGCCGCCGCCAGTGCCTGTGGAGCCAAAAACACTGGCGACTTTGCCAACCCATTTCCCCTGCATCCAGAGCGCGCCGGTCTGATCCAGAAACGTCCGCATCTGACCGCTCATGTTTGCAAATCGCGTCGGGACGCCAAAGATAATCGCATCAAAATCGGCCAATTCGTCGACTGTGGCCACGGGGGCGTTTTGATCAACCTTCATGGAGGCCGCGCGCAGGGCGTCTTCGCTCATGGTCTCTGGGACGCGCTTGAGGCTCACGTTGACGCCGTCCACGCTCCCAGCGCCAGCGGCAACTTCTTGGGCGAGGGTTTCCACATGGCCTCAAGACGAATGATCCAGAACAAGAACTTTTGTCATGGCGCGGCCCCTGGGTTGGTCTGAAAAAACCGGCGCGATCGGCGGCGCTCTTGCCGGCCGAGGCGTCATATGGCGCTTGATTGTTCGTCTCCAATAGAAGAAATGTAACCTCACTGTTTCCATAGAGGCATCAATGGCCATTCCCACCCTTGATCTTTTGGCGACTTTCGCCCGTGTCGCCGACAAAGACGGCTTCACCCGCGCGGCTCGTGACCTGGGTGTATCGAAGGCGACCGTGTCCAAACAAATCGCAGCCCTGGAACGTGATTTGGGAGTGCGGCTGTTTCATCGCACCACCCGCACCTTGACGCTGACCGAGGCGGGCCAGCGGGCGCATCAGCGCGCGCTGAGGATTTTGGAGGAGGTCGAAGCGATCCGGGAGGAGGCGGGCGAAGCGCGCACCAGCCCGCGCGGGCGGCTCAAGATTGCAGCACCGATGTCTTTTGCCTCGGAATGGCTTGGCCCGGCTTTGCCTGAGTTTCTCACCGCTTATCCCGAGATCCAGTTGGAGCTTTCGCTGGATGACCGTCGGATCGATTTGATCGGGGAGGGGTATGACGCGGCATTGCGCATTTCCGATATGCCGGACTCAAGCCTTTCGGCGCGAAAGCTGACGGAGGTCAGTATTCATGTCGTCGCCGCCCCTCGGTATTGGGCTGCGCGAGGAAAGCCTACACATCCCTTTGATCTCGCGCCGCATGCCTGCTTTCGCTACGCCAACTTGCCCGCAGCCGGGGTTTGGCGCTTTCAAAACCGTGCGGGCGAAGAGGCGCGGGTTACTGTCGATGGTCCGCTCTGCGTGAACAATGGCGCGATCGAGTTGCCGGCGCTCGTTGCAGGCCTCGGGGTTGCAAGACTGCCGGACTTCATGATCGCCCGCGGCGTCGCTGCCGGGGACCTGGAGATCGCGCTGTCAGATTGGTGCGGCGCACCCTACTGGCTGCATGTGCTGACGCCTTCAGGGCGCAGTCAGACACGGAAACTCAAGGCATTCAGCGAGTTTTTACATGACCGATTTGGCGCACAGCGCGCGCCGTGGCGCGCCTTGATGGCTCAGCCAGGGACGAAATAAGCCCGATCTCGGCCGCCTTCATCCATCAGCACCAGATAGCCGCCACGGATGGTCAAGCGCCGCGCCGCCGATAAGGCAGTGATATACTGGTTTTCCAGGATGCGCACTTCAGAGGGGCAGCTCTCTTTCGGCGCGGGTGTTGGCATGGTGAAGCGAATCGAAACGCCGGCACGCGTCGCCGGCGTTGTGAAATCGCCACAGCCGGCAAAGCCGGTCGCCGACAGGGCGCCCGATTGACCGCTCTCTTGGCCATTGACCGCATCCGGCGCCAGCTTGAGCGTTGGGCCGACAGGCAGGGCCCCGTTGACGCCATCCAGGAACATCAGCCGCCATCCGCCTTCCAAAACCGGCGGCGTCGGCCCAGGCGGCGTCACGCGGACAGGTTCTGGCGGTTTGGGCGGAGGGGCGGGCGGCGGCGTTGTCGCGCAACCAGCAACCGCCGATAAAACCAGGAAAGTCGTACTCAGACGCCGCATGGTCATGCTCCGAATCTACACGCGCAGGGTCGATGCGCCGCGTTAAAGCTGGATTAATCTGTTGGCGGCGCGGCCTTCTCCAATAGGGCCGTTCGCGGAACAATCCGCAGCGCCGCTTCATGGGTTGAAGCGAGATGGACCGGCGGCGCAACGCCAGCGTCATAGGCCTCCAGCCACCGGCTGGCGCAGACGCACCAGTGGTCGCCCGGCTTCAGTCCCGGAAAGTCAAAATCTGGGCGTGGCGTGACCAGATCGTTGCCCTGCGCGACCGAAAAGGAGAGGAATTCAGCCGTCATTTCGGCACACACGGTATGGCTGCCGCGGTCCTGAGGGCCTGTGAAACATTCGCCTGTCCGGAAATAGCCGGTCATCGGATCGCAGGAACACATGTCGAGCGGCTCGCCAAGGATGTTTTTCGCAAACGGCATGGGATCAAGGCGCCCGTGCGGTCATGCGCATCACTTCTGCGCCTCGTTGGTCGAAAAGGCGCAAGATGGTGTTGTCGATGCGATAGCGCGCTGTGCGCATGAGATTGTCGATGAACTTTTGCTCGACCGTGCCAGTCAGCCCGAAACAGGCCATTTTGGTTTGTCCAAATCCAACAAATCCCAAGCGATCTTCCGCGCGATCAACGTTGGAATGCCAGCTATTGCAGCCCGTGAAGCCCGCCGCGTCATTGGCCTCGATGCGCAGCGAGGGCGGTTCTGTGTTCCACGACCCAGCGGCCCATTCCCAAGTCGTTTCGTCGATCGTGGCGGTGCGCACTGTGCGACGTTCAAATTGCAGGACCACCGCGCCGTCGCCGTCAATGAGGCTAAGGGTGTCGCCAATGGCGCGCCCGCCACGGACCTGCTCAAGCGCCTCGAAGAACAACGCTTCTTTCGACATCAAGGCGCTATCGCAGGCCATTTCCGTCATTTGCAGATTGGTGAACCGCAGGGCCGCGCCGCTCTGTTCCAAGGCGCCGTCAAAGCGATTGCACCCGCCATTGCCGACCGCTTTCCCGCTTTCGATGGTCAAGCTCTGTTGCTGCGCGCCAAATTCGGGGAAGGTGAGCATCCATGCGCCGTTCAAGGCCGCGCGATCCAAGGCCGCCTCGAAGGGCGCTTCCAAGGCCGCCGCCGCAGGCCGACCAGCGCAACTTGCGATCAGCGCCAAGCCTGCGCAAGCGACGAGCGCAACCGTGTTTTGCAAAGTGGGCGTGTTTTGCAAAGTGGGCGTGTTTTGCAAAGTGGGCGTGTTTTGCAAAGTGAGCATGGCGTCAGCATATCACATTTCGCAGCCCATGCCATGTCTGCAAAGCTTAGCCGGCGATTTTATGCATTTGACTGGAGCCTTGGATCAGAAATCTGGGCCCGCTCGCGTTACCACCGCGGGCGTTGGGAAATCTCTTTGGGGTTTCATCTTTGGGGTTTCGTCTTTGGGGTGTCACTGGAGCAATTGCGCTTTGCGAGCAATTGCGCTTCGCGAGGGCGCCGCACAGAATTTTCCCACGCCAGGTCAGCGAAAGAGCAGAACGACGCGGATGCGTGGCCGCCGATCGCGTCCATCTCACCGGCATGTCGACTGAATCTATCATTCGGCCCAAGATCCATGAACAAGGTTCACTGTGCTTGACGGGCAAACATCTGCCCAACGAACCCTTTTGAACGATCCACTAAAACTGGCCAATGGCCTTCGATTTTACAGGGTTCGATTTTACAGGGTTCGATTTTGCAGGGTTCGATTTTACAGGGTTCGATTTTGCAGGGTTCGATTTTGCAGGGTTCGATTTTGCAGGGCAGGCGCCACGGCTAGGAGAGGCGGCGCGGACTGACAGCAAGTCTATGTCAGGCGGGTTGCAAGGGAGCCGACCGACGCCGTCAGCAATCGCGATGATGTCGGGCGCATGAGCCACAATCCCGCCCTCAAG
>JBIKVO010000125.1:0-7731 GCA_044356795.1 Caulobacterales bacterium | reverse complement strand
AAGCAAGACTGTTTGCCGCGATGGGCCCGATGTTTGTGCGATGGGCAGCAGAGGGGCCCAACAAGCGTTTTCGGAGAAAGTGCGGTTTTATGATGACCCAATGGCGTGCGATCGCGCATCAGTTCCTTGACATTGGCGACGCTTGTGACGGTTGCGAACAAGGGTCTCAAACGAGGACGGACTAAAATTCCGCCGTCCGACGTCTGGCTGTGAGGAAACAACTCGGTATGGTCATTGAAATAGCGAAAAGTCGCCGTTTATGGTGCGCGCATCACAAGCTTTTAAAGCTCTTCCGTTCCAAGGATGACCTTTGACGCGCCTCACCCCCACCATGTCGAGTTCTGAGTGCGCCTTCCCATGTGACGTCAATTGAAACAATGACGTCCACGGTCAGCATGAGCGTGGTGGGTTCTCGATGTGCAACGCTGCTCGCTTTGGACGCGTGGTGGCGCAGATGTTCGTCGCGCAAGCCGGCGTCGGGTGAACCTGTTTCAAAGGGAGACACGATGAAGCCCACCTGTCGCGCTCCCCGTCGCCATGGAGCATTGACATCTCGGCTCTGCAACTGACGCTGTATTCGTGTCCACAACAGACAGCAGACGCTGCCGGAGCCTTAAACCGGCTCCCAGGTGAATACGCCAGCGGTGGCTTCCAGGCCTGCATATGCGCCTTTCAGCGCTGGCAGGCCGTGATCGATAAGGCTTTCCGGCGTCCATCCATTGAGCTCTGCGACCGCGCGCGTGGGGCGCGGCTGATTGAACAGAAACACTTCATTGCCGCGGACGGCGAAAACTTGGCCGGTGGTGTCTTTCGCGCCTTCGCCGCAAAGTGCAACGGCAAGCGGGGCCACCTGGTCGGCGCGCATCCGCGTCTTGATTCGTTCGACCCGTTTGGCGCTGGCTTCGTCTTTGATGGGGATCGTGGCGATCATTCGGGTCCATGCGAACGGCGCGATGATGTTGGAGCGGACATTTTTCGGCGCGCCTTCCATGGCGAGAATCCGCGACAAGCCCATCACACCCAGTTTGGCCGCAGCGTAATTGGCCTGGCCGATATTGCCGATCAGGCCGCTGGTGGAGGTGAAAAGCACATAGCTGCCGGCCTGCTGTTCGCGAAAAAGCTCCACCGTTGCGCGCGTCACATTGAACGCGCCGTGAAGGTGTACGTCGATCACGGCGCGCCAATCGTCGGGGCTCATTTTGTGGAACATGCCGTCGCGCAGGATGCCGGCGGGATTGATCACCGCATGCAAGCCGTTGAAGGTTTTCAGGGCTTGATCGCGCATGCCTTCAACGGCTGCATAGTCCGTGACGCTGTCTGAGTTGGACGCCGCTTTGCCGCCCAGGGCCCGGATTTCAGCGGCGACCTGTTCGGCCGGACCCGCGTCGCCGACATCTCCGCCCGCAACCGACCCGCCAAGGTCGTTGACGAGAACGGCGGCGCCCTCTTTGGCGGCGAGCAACGCGCATTCGCGTCCGATTCCGTTGCCGCCGCCGGTAACCAGCACAACCTTGCCGTCCAATACGCCCATCGCGGCCTCCTGTTTCTGTTGCGTCCATCCTTAGCGTCTTGGCCCGCGGCGGCAAAGGGCCCGCCTTCCATGCGCACACATGAGTTGATCGGGGGCGCGATCATCGTGGT
This sequence comes from Caulobacterales bacterium, assembly GCA_044356795.1. Taxonomy (GTDB): domain Bacteria; phylum Pseudomonadota; class Alphaproteobacteria; order Caulobacterales; family Aquidulcibacteraceae; genus JBIKVO01. Next base: position 6,090 of record JBIKVO010000125.1, on the reverse strand, counting down.
GCGTTCAATGAGCGTGGCGCCTAATCTCCTGCAGGCTTTGAGCGGAGCGGGGCGGGGCGCCCGGCAGCGCGCGCAATTGCTTCCGGATCAAGCGTGTCGGCCGCCGCCAAGCTTGGGAACAGGCGCATCCAGGCCAGCGACGCCCCAATAGCGGTCGTGCCGCCGACGATCACGGCAATCGTTGGCCCCAAAAGACGGGCCATCACGCCGGCTTCAAAGTCCCCCAATTCGTTTGATGCAGAGATAAAAACGAAGCTGACCGCCGATACCCTGCCGCGCATCGCGTCCGGCGTGGCGAGTTGGATCAAGGATTGGCGCACATACACGCTGATCATGTCCGCCCCGCCGGCGACGATCAGCGCCGCCATGGTCACGGCAAAGCTTTGCGACAATCCAAATGCGATGGTGGCGAACCCGAACAGGATCGTTGCGCCAAACATCCAGCGCCCAACATTGGCCTGCAGCGGCGTCGCCGCCAGCCACAGCCCCACACTCGCAGCCCCGATCGCAGGTGCTGCACGCAGCCAGCCAAGCCCCTCAGGACCTATCATCAAGACATCGCGCGCAAATACCGGCATCAGCGCCTGCGCGCCCGCGAGAAACACCACCACAAGATCAAGACTGATCGCGCCGAAAACGATCTTGTTGGACCACACATAACCCAGGCCCTCTCTGATTAAGGCGATCGCGGTGGCGTCAGGGGCGGCAGGCGCTGCGCGCCGCGCGCGGATCCATGCGATCAGGGCGGCCGATCCGAAAAACAGGAAAAGCGCCGCCCCATAGGCGGTTTCTGCGCCGCGCCCATAACCGGCGCCGACGGCGATCAAACCGCCGCCCAGCGCCGGGCCAATGATTGAAGACACCGAAAAGGCTAAAGACGAAATTGCGATTGCCTTGGGCAGAACATCGCGCGGTACAAGATTGGGCATCAGGGCGCTGGCGGCGGCGGGCTGAAATCCATTCACCGCGCCTTGAACAACGGCGATGGCAAAAATCGCCGGGATGGCAATGGCGGCAGGAAAGCCCGCAACGACCACCAAAGATGCAGCGCACGCGGCCTTCACACAGATGCAAATCAGCAAAATCCATCGCCGATCGTATCGGTCGGCGGCTTGGCCCCCGAACAGGGACAAGACAAGCAGGGGGATAAACTGGGCAAGGCCAATGGCGCCCAAGAGCAGGGCCGCTTCTGGCACATCTGCGCCTTGGGCCCGAGCCAGGTCATAAACCTGCCAGCCCATGGCCGTTGCGACAATCTGCCATCCCAATGTCAAAAGGGCGCGGGCAGTCCAGAACAGCGCGAAATCGCGGTGCTGGAACACGGAGAAGTCAGGAAGACGCATCGATTGCAGCGACTATGAACGCTGCGTGCAAGGCTTGTCCAGTGGGCGTAAACGCTTGACGCTCTGGCTCTTGGGTCGGCAAAACCGGAGGCTTATTCCAGGCATTGCTCCCTCAGGCAGAAGGTCTTGATGTCGACCCATCAGCGAGGACTTTGATGGCCGTTCGGCGCGTCATCATGATCGAAGACACCGCCGCGATCAGCGGCGGCGCCACCATGATTGCGCATCAGGCATCATTGGCGCTGGCCAAAGCCGGACTAGACGTCGTCTACTTGGCGGGTGGACCTGCCAATGCGTCGGTTTTGGACGATGCGGGCATCATTGTGCGCGGTGTCGGCAATGCCCCGCTCTTGGCGCGCTCTATCGGCGACGCTTTGGTTAACGGTTTGTACGACGCAGATGCTGCGCGGCAGGTCCGTGGCTGGATTACCGAGTTTTTGACGCCGGATACGGTGGTTCACGTCCATGGCTATTTGCAAACTCTGTCGCCGTCGATCTTCAATGCATTGACGCCGGCACGGGGCCAAATTGTCCTGCACGCGCATGATTTCTTCTATGTCTGCCCGACGGGCAGTTTCTTCAATTTCAGAACCGGGGAGAAATGCAATCTTCGGCCAATGAGCCGCGCCTGCATTCTGTCGGCCTGCGATAAGCGCTCACGGATTCAGAAGTTCTGGCGGGTTGAGCGCATGCGGCGTGTGCATGACGGCGTCGCCCGGCTCGGAAATCCGCCGGTGATTGCTTTGCATGAGGGCATGACGCCGATCCTGCAATTGGGTGGCATCGCGCCTGATCGGATCCACATCCATCGCAATCCGGTGACGCCTTGGTGTGACGTTCGGGTGCGGGCCGAGGACAACCGGGCAGTGCTGTTTGCGGGCCGACTGGCGCAGGAAAAGGGCGCCGATCTGCTGGCGCGCGCCTGTGCCCAAGTGGGGGCGCCGCTGATCATCTACGGGGACGGCCCGCTGGCCAGCGTGATCCCAGGCATTTATCCGCAGGCGCAACTGATGGGTTGGGGTGATCGCGCGGCTTTGGCCCAGGCTGCGATGCAGTCGCGGCTGATGGTTCTGGCCACGCGCCAGATCGAGGCGTTCGGCTTGGCGGTGTTTGAGGCGGGCCTGTCGGGGGTGCCGGTTCTGTTGTCGCCGCTCGCGCTGGTCGGGCCCGAGGTCGAGGCGGCGGGCTTTGGGGTGCGCGTCAATCCAGAGCGCACTGGCGTTTTGGCGGAAACAATCGCGGGACTGATGCAAGACGATGACCGCGTGCGCGCCTTGAGCAAAGCCGGTTTTGCCGCGCGCGATCACCTCGCATTGTCGTCAGATGCCTATGCGGATGGACTGCGCGGCCTTTATGATCGTGTGCTGGCGCGGTCGCCAGAGTATGCGTGACGCGTCAGCCGTGCCTCTCTTCGCCCAAAATGCCCCGCAGACGACAGGCGCGCGATCGTGAAAAAGATTGCGCTGATCCTGAGCAGCGGCGTGATGGCGACGCTGTTGAATTTTGTCATCACGGCGCTTGTGATCCGCGAGACCACAGAGGCCGAAGCTTCCGCCTACATCTATTGTTTCATGGTGGGCAATCTTGTTCAGTTTTTCGGCGTCGCCTCGATAGAGCGTCTGCTGGTTCGTCGGGTGCATGAAGCGGAAGACAGGGACACCATCGACCTGACGCCCTATGTCTGGGCGTCATTGGCCGTGATGATTGGGCCGTTTGTGCTGGCTGCGCTGTATTTTGGCCTTCAAACCCAGCGCCCTGACACATTTGACGCCTTCCTGTTTTCGTGGATTTGGGCGCTCGGCTCCTTGGCGTTCCTACCGATGTCGTATCTGCGGGCGCGATTGCGAACGGGGTATGAATCGGTGGTGTCCTTGGGGATCGCCGTGCCCATGACGGCCTTGAAGCTATGGATCATTTTTTCAGGCATTCATCCGAAGTTTCTGTTTGCGGTTTTTGCGCTTGAATTTGTTCTGGCTGGGGCCCTCGCACTCATGCATCCGCTGTCGCGGAAAGTGACGCTGATGACCGGCTTTCGCTGGCGAGACGTGGTTGAAACTCTGCGCGCCGCGTTTCCGTTTGTCGTCGCGATTGGGCTTGCGAACATCTATTTGCGTGCATCCTTTGTGGTGTTCGCCCCAGCCATGAACAATGCCGATGTGATCGTTCTGGGGGTGATCGGCCAGCTAACGACAGCGGGCGGCATCATTCCTTATACGCTTCAGAATGTCGCCTATCCCGTGCTTCAGAGATTTTCGGATGAAGACAAACGGCTTCGGCAATTATTTTCCGGTTTCAGCGCGTTTTGCGTCCTGTGGGGCGCTGCCTGCGGTATTGGCTTGATCGTGCTGGGGAACTTTCTGGTGCATCTCGTCTACCGCGATGTTGCGCCGATCAGCGCGTTCGCTTTCGGCATGGTCGGGGTCTATATTGCTGTCCAGACGCTGGTAAACGCCCGCAACCTCGTCATCATGGTAAAGGGCGACGGACGAGAATTGATTGCGCTGCATGTTGGCTCTTTGGTTGGCGCGTTGCTTGTCTCTTTGGCCCTTACCATGTGGCCGACAACTGAGGGATTTGCGTTGGCATTGGCGGCGTCTGCGCTGGTGGGGCTTGGCGTCGGCATTGCGACCCCCGCGGGGCGGGCTTACGCGATGGACATGGTCACTTGGGCCAAACCAGGAAGACTGCTTCCAGCTTTGCTCTCAATTGTTGAAGGGTTTCGCCAGAAATAGGGCCTCTTCTGGACATGGCTGCTTTTCCGCCTAAGGGATGTGTTGGCGATACAATAGTCGTCGGCAAAACGGCGGTGTGTCGCTGCAGGGGTGTTGACCATGGCCAGTGAAGGGCGCAACCAGGATGAGTGCGACAGACAGTGCCGCAGTCTCGGCGACGGCTGAAATCGCAGCCTCAGGGCGTAGACGGCTGCGGATCGCGATCGCGATCGCGACAGCTGGCCGGGTGGAGCTTTTGCCTCTCATTGCGCCGCATTGGATCCACCAAACGCGCCCTGCCGACACGATCCTGGTGGTTGGCGCGGAGCAGACCGATGTTGGCGCCTTGGCGCAATCGTTCCCTGAACTCGACGTCATCATTGCGCCCCGCAAAGGTTTGCCCAATCAGAGGAACGGGGCGCTGGATAGGCTGGGCAATACGATCGATCTCGTCGTGTTTTTCGACGATGACTATGTCCCGTCGCGCACTTTTCTGGAGACGCTTGAAGGGCTGGTGATCGCCCACCCGGACCTGGCGATGATTACCGGGCGCGTGCTGTCTGATGGGATCATGGGGCCTGGGATCAGTTATGAAGCCGGGCGCGATCTGGTGGCAGCCTATGACGCCGCCCATCCAGAAGCGGCGCAGCGCTTTTCGTTGAAGCTACGACGCAACGCCTATGGCTGCAACATGGTTGCCAATATTGCTTTGTCGCCGCAGACTCGTTTCGATCCTGCATTGCCGCTCTATGCGTGGCTGGAGGATGTGGATTATTCGGTGCGGATGCGAGCGTTTGGACGCAGTGTGGAATGCTTTGAATTGGTGGGTGTGCATCTCGGCGTCAAGGTGGGCCGCACGCCGGGCCGCCGGATTGGATACGCGCAAATCGCCAATCCGATTTACCTGCACAAAAAGGGATCCTTGTCGCGGTTCGATGCGTTCGAATTGGCGGCTCGAAACTGCGCCAAGAATCTCTTTCTCTCCGCCTTTCCAGAGCCTTGGTTCGATCGCTTTGGACGCCTGCAAGGCAACCTGATTGGGCTTGGCGATTGGTTTTGCGGCAAGCTTCATCCGCAACGCATGCTTGACTTATGACGCGGGCAATCCGCGCTGCTTGAGCGCGGCGAGAACATGGTCGGCCAAACCGCCAATGTCTGTGTCTGGATGAATTTCAAGGATCATGTCGGCGCGCGCGCGATGAGTGGCGATCACGGCATGATGGTTGGGGCGGACGGTGGAAAAAAACTGCGCCACCACATCAGACGGCGTTCGGCCACGTTCATTGACATCGCGCAACAGGCGTCGCGCCAATCGCACATCATCGGGGGCATCGATCAGGATGCGAAAGTCGGCAAGCGCAGCAATATGCGGGTCGGTGAGCGCATGGATGCCCTCAAGAATCACGGCGGGCGCCGGGCCAAAAACATGGATGTCTGAGAGACGGCGATGTGTTGTAAAGTCGTACAGCGGTTTGGCGATTGGCATGCCGTCGCGCAGCGCGATCAGATGCGCGCGGAGCAAATCCATGTCTTTGGCTGCCGGGCTGTCGAAGTCATAGGCGCTTGCGTCGAAATCAACGACGTCGCTTGAGCAGCGATAGTAGTCGTCCTCGGCAAGAACCTGCACACCGCTCAGGCGTTGCAGCAGCGCGTGCGCCAGGGTTGACTTTCCGGAGCCTGATCCCCCCGCAATGGCGATGATCAGCACATGTGCAGTGTCCGGTTGCGCCATCGCCTTATCCAATCAATCGGCTTATCGCTTGCGCCATCTGCGCCTTGAACACACGGACGTCAAAGGTTTCGGCATGGGCGCGAATGCGATAGGGATCAAACGCACTGGCATTGGCTTCGAAGGCCGATAAAGCCGCGTTCAAGGCTTGCGCTGATTGCTCAGGGAATAGGATGCCGCTTAATCCGGGTTTGACGGTGTCCAAGGCGCCCCCTTTGCCCAGCGCGATCACGGGCTTGCCGCAGGCCATCGCTTCCACCGGCACAATGCCGAAATCTTCCTCGGCAGCGAACACGAACGCACGACA
>JBIKVO010000292.1:0-4410 GCA_044356795.1 Caulobacterales bacterium | reverse complement strand
AAACCAGCGATGCGCTGCCGTCTGCGCGGGTGACGCGGACATGGGGCGCAGCCTGGCCTTCCTCCAGAACCGCCTGGCCCTGCAGCACTGTGATCTTGTGCTTCTTCATCAAGAATGCAACGCCGCCCGAAAGGCGATCGGCCACCTTGCGGGAGCGCCCGACAAGGGCTGCCGGGTCAAAGCCGACATTCTCCGCCCTCAAGCCGAAATCCTTGGCGTGTTGCATCAGCCTGTACAATTCCGCCGTGCGCAGCAGCGCCTTGGTGGGAATGCAGCCCCAATTCAGACAAACGCCGCCAAGCTTGTCGCGCTCAATAATCGCGGTCTTCAAGCCGAGCTGAGCGGCGCGTATCGCGGCCACATAGCCGCCAGGACCGGCGCCAATCACCGCCAGATCGAAGGTGTCCTGCATGCGTCTCGCCTCCCCACATCCGCTTATGTGCAGCGCTTATCCCAATTGGAAAGCGCCGCGCACGCCATTGATCACAAACTGCGCCGCCATCGCCGCCAGAATGATGCCGAAAATCCGCGTCAGCACCATCAGCACTTTCGCCCCGACGAGGCGCGTCAATTGCGCGGTGGTCAAGAGCGCAAACAATGTCGCCACGAGCGCAACACCCGCCGCCGCCAGGACCGTCGCGCGCGCCCAGACATCGGTATAGACATTCACATAAAGCAGGATCGTCGCGATCGCGCCGGGGCCTGAAATCAGCGGGATTGCCAGCGGGAAAATCGCCACCTCATCCTGTTCGCCGCGCTCTTTCGCTTCGGTTGCAGCCTGGACGGCGGCCTCTCGCCGCTGCGCGCGGCGCTCAAACAACATGTCGGTGGCGATGAGGAACAACAAGACACCACCCGCAACCCGGAACGCGTCCAGATCCACCCCCAATTGCGCCAGCAGCCATTGCCCGCCCACCGCAAAGCCGATCAGGATAAAGCCAGCCGCCGCCACCGCGGTGATCGCGGTCGAACGCTTGGCGGCCGGGTCCATGTCACGGCTGAGGCTTGAATAGGCGACCGCCACTCCGGCGGGGTTGATCACAACGAAAAACGCGACAAAGGCGGCAACAAACAGATCCAGCATCGCGCCGCTTTAACGGGTTTTGAGCGCCGATGCGAGGGGTCAGCCGCGCACGCGCTCGGCATTGCGCACAAAGCGATTGGCGCGAATGGCGGCCAGCAGCAGCGTCAGGCGTCGGGCGTCAGGAACCTCGATGTCGAACACCAATTCGAAAAAGTCCTGGGCGCGGGATTCGGTGTGGACATTGAGGATGTCGCCCTCGTTTTCGGAAATGATCCGGGCAAGCTGCGCCAGCACGCCGCGCCCATTCTCCACCGTCAATCGAAGTCGGCCGACCGCGAGGGCATGTTCGCGCGCTTCGTTGGTCCAGGCAAGATCAAACCAGCGCGCATCATCGGGCGCATCAGCGAGGCGCTCACAATCGATCGTGTGCACCCACACACCGTCGCCATCGGCCTGCAAGCCGACAATCCGATCGCCCGGGATCGGAGAACAGCATGGGGCAAAACGCAGCCCCAGGCCAGGCGTCAGGCCCGAGCCTTCCACATAAAGGCGCGGCGCATCGAGCTTCATGGGGGTGCGGTCGTCGTCCTGCTGCATCGATGCAGCCAGCGCCGGAAACGCTGCAGCAACCACCGCCTTCGGCTCCAACGAGCGATCGCCGACTGCGGCGAAAAGATCGCCAACACAGGCCTGCTGCAATCGTTGGGCCGCCTCCTCCAGGTCGACGCTGGTCGGATCATACCCGTACCGCGTCAGCGCATGATCCATGAGCTTGCGGCCAAGCTTGACGAAATCATCATGGCGGGCCTGACGCTCCAACCGGCGCTGCGCGCTTTTTGCACGACCGGTTTTTGTCAGCGAGGCCCAGCCCGGCACCGGCGCCGGTTTGGCGGCGCGTTCGATCTCCACCACGTCGCCGTTTTTGAGTTGCGTGCGAAGCGGTTGTTCTTCGCCATTGATGCGCGCGCCCTCACATGTATCGCCGACATCGGAATGCACCGCATACGCAAAGTCGAGCGGCGTCGCCCCCTGCGGCAGCACGATCAATTTCCCCTTGGGCGTAAAAGCAAAAACGTGATCGGCGTACATTTCCAGTTTGGCGTGTTCCAGAAATTCATCCAGATCGCCGCCATGTTCGGCGATCTCCAAAAGCGATTGCACCGCCAAGCGCGGATCAATGCCTTCGCGCCGCGCCCCCTCTGCGTCAAAGCCGTAGGATTCGTTTTTGTAGCGCCAATGCGCCGCGACCCCGACTTCGGCTTGTGCGTCCATCTCCTCGGTGCGGATCTGAATCTCGGCGCGCACATTGCCGGGACCGATCACCGTGGTGTGGATCGACTGATACCCGTTCGGTTTTGGGTTGGAAATGAAGTCTTCAAACTGTTCTGGCACGCAACGCCACGTCTGATGCATCAGGCCCAAGGCGCGGTAACAATCGGCGGCGTCCTTGAGGACGACGCGAAAAGCAAAGATGTCGGCGAGATCGGAAAACTCCACCGATTTGCGCTGCAGCTTGCGCCAGATTGAATAGGGTTGCTTGCGGCGGCCATAGATCCGCACCGGCAGCCCGGCGCGATCAAACACCTCCTGCATGCCCGCTGTGATCCGGTTGACGGCATCGCCGCGCTCTCCATTCAGCGCTTCGAGCCGCGCCTTGATGCCCGCATAAGCCGACGGATAGGCTTCCTGAAACGCCAACTCTTCAAGTTCGCAGCTCATCCGCTCCATGCCGATGCGCCGCGCCAGGGGCGCGTAGATTTCCAGCGTCTCCAGCGCGATGCGTTTGCGGCTGTCAGCCTTGGGATGATGCTTCAGCGTGCGCAGATTGTGCAGCCGATCGGCAAGCTTCACCAACAACACGCGCACATCGCGCGCCATCGCCAGGATGAATTTCTGAAGATTGGCGGCCTGTTTGTTTTGGCCGGCGGTCAACTCCAGCTGACTGAGCTTGGTAACCCCTTCGACCAGATCGGCGACGCTGTTGCCGAACAGGCGCGCGATTTCGTTGCGCGTTGCATCGGTATCCTCGATGGTGTCATGCAGCAGGCCCGCCACGATCGTCGCAGTGTCCAGCCGGTATTCCGTCAAGATGCCAGCCACTTCGATGGGATGGGCGAAATAGGGATCGCCGGAATGGCGGGTCTGACTGCCATGCATCTTGGTGGCGTAGACATAGGCGCGATTGATCAACGCCTCATCCGCGCTTGGGTCATATCCCTTGACGCGCTCCACCAACTCGAATTGGCGCAGATACCGCGCCCGCGGCGGCGGCGCAGGGATGGTAATGTTATTGCCCGGCGGGGGAGCGGCCGAGCCTTGCGGGGCGTCGACCTGGCCGCCCACAGCCTAGTACCGCTCGTCGCGCTGCGCTTCCGCCTCCAGCTGCAGGGCGCGCAGAACATCATCTTCGGTGGCCTCGATCGGCGCCGACAGCGCGCGGCGGTCTTCCTCGTCCTCGGCCTTGGCGGCCGGGCGCATGTCCTGGAATTGCAGCACCAGGCTATCGCGCAGATCATCCACCGACACGGCGGTGTCGGCGATTTCCCGCAACGCCAGGACTGGATCTTTGTCGCGGTCACGGTCGATCATTGGGGCCGCACCCGCCGAGATCATCCGGGCGCGATGGGCGGCCAACAGAACCAGCGAAAAGCGATTCGGCACTTTATCGACGCAATCTTCAACGGTGACGCGGGCCAAAGGACATCCCTACTCTTCTAAAAACCAAGCCGACACCATAGCGGCGAACCCGGCCGGCTTCAATCTCCGTGCGCTGCTGGCGCGCGCAAGGCCGCCAGCAATGCGGTTGCTGTCTCGCCGAACACCGGATGACGCCAGTCGGGGGCAATTTCAGCCAGCGGGCCCAAGACGAAGGCGCGGCTGTGCAGGCGAGGATGGGGAAGCTCCAACACGGGCCGACCGCCCTCGCCCGCACCGTTGCCGGCAGTCTCTCCTGGTTGACGGATGAGGCCTTCGAAGTCCAGCAGGTCGAGGTCGAGGGTGCGTGGGGCATGGCGCACGCCGCGACGGCGGCCGAACATCTGCTCCACCGCCAGCAATTCAGCCAGCAGCGTCTCCGGGGCATCAAACGGGCTTTGTGCCAGCAGGACTGCATTGGTAAATGTTGGATCGGCGGGATCGGGCCATGCCGGCGTTGTCCAGAAGCTGGAGATGCGCTCTATCAGCAGGGCGCGCGATTCCAGCGCCTGGATCGCGGCGCGCAGCAAGGCCGCCCCAGCAAGGCCCTGATGCGCGAGATTTGTCCCAAGGGCGATGACGGCGATTTTGCCCGACATGAATTTGACCCCAACTGGATTTCAACAATGGCTCAATCAATACTTGACGACCTTCTCCACCCCGATGAGCGTCTGGCTCTGTTCATTGATGGC
>JBIKVO010000291.1:0-4422 GCA_044356795.1 Caulobacterales bacterium | reverse complement strand
TCGCGGGCTGAAGAAAAATACGAACAGACTGTTTGTCGCCTGCGGGCTCTGCAATCTTTTCCTCTCTCGTCGCCGACTTGCGGCGGCTTGATCAGGGGCGGAGTCTGCCCAAAAATGCGGTTTCCCCCTCGAATTAGGGGGAAACCGGATGAAAAAACGACCCCATCGGCCAAGAAAGCACGAAAAGACCAATTACCGCGCGGATTTTGTGTCTAAATCAGAGCTTCCCTAGGGTGGATGTGAGTAAAGACCTCGATACGTTTTTTGTAAAAAGTTGGCACGGCGGGATGGTTTGCATAGTTTCGCAAAAAGGGATCGTCGTGGAGGTTATTTGGGCATTTCAACCTGTTTCACTTTAGACAGAGTGGGGCACCGTAAGGTCAGTTCGATGAGTCTTCCTGAGGGGCTTCCAGAATTTTCATTGCCACGACCAACGCCAGCGGCGCAGCGAGCCCGCTCGCCTACGGCCCCTATCGGTGTTTGTCAAAGTAGTTGTCCGGTTCCGCGCGATTTCCTTTAGCGATTATGCAGCGTCACGGCCGGCCATGGGGTCGCCTTCGCCAGCGTGTGGGGCGCGCGCAGTCGCCCCCATGGCCTTTGTGGATGTTTCCGGATTAAGCCACACGGTATTTGGGCTCGCCCAAGATCGGATGCGTCCGGACCACCGCTGTGGATTGGCGTCATGGGCTTGCTTGTAGAGTTCGCGACGCGACTGAAGGATAGCTGCGTCCTGTCCCCGATGGCGGCTTTGGCCTCCTTCGACCAGCGGCGACGCCGCTCCGGCCCCAACACCTCAGCGGCCGGGCCATAGCTCATAGGCTTACTCATAGGCGTACTCCTATCACATCGATAGGAGACGGGGATGTCCGGCGATTTCGGGGGCTATTTCACCGTCTCAGTTTGCTGCTCGGTTGGTAGCACAGTGGTAGCACAGCGGCTGATTTGCCCCCGACGCTGCGTCGCCGCGCCCAATAAATCGTTGATTTTATTTGGGAAAATGGTGCCGCTTGCGTGACTCGAACACGCGACCCCCGCATTACGAATGCGATGCTCTACCGGCTGAGCTAAAGCGGCAAATGGATAGCGGTCCGCTGCCGGCCGCCAACACACTGTTGAAGGTCTACAAGCCACACCGGGCGCCGTTCAAGTCAAAATGTGGCGCCGGCGCAGTCGATGTCTGTGCCGGCCCCTGCAGCTTTGTCGACGGAGATTGGGCCGCGTATTTACTTGCCGGGAATGCGGCCCACGTCGCGACGCTTAGGCGCGTTGGGGTTGGCGGGCGCCTGTTCGGCGCCTTTGGCTTGCGCGCTGGCTTGGGCGGCGGCCGCCGCAGCGCGGGCCGCACGGTCGGCCTCGGCGGCCGCACCTTCGGCGGCCAAGGCGGCGTCCTGGGGTGTTTGCAGCGAGCGGAACATGGCCTCATAGGTCTCCGGCTGAGCGTCGCTGTCCCAGTGGCGGCACAGGCCGTACACCACGAAGCCGGGCCGGGCGAATACGGCCACGGTCACGGTTTTGCCATTGCCTTCCGCGATCGCGCGTTGGATCGGGAAGTAGCCGCTTGTGTCGACGCTTTCATCGCGCACAAGCAGGGTGGTGGTGGCGTTGTCAAAGATAGGGCCGCGGAACGGGCTCAGCGCCGTTTGCCAGCGCTCGGCGCCGATCGGCTTGGACCAGGAATTGCGCACCGCATCCGGGGTGACGGCGGCGCTGCTGGGGTCCTGCACAGTATGGAATTGGCATTCCGGGTCGACGCCGACCAGAATTGCGGTGCGGCCGCCAGTGAAAGTGTTGAAGTCGGCCGGCCAGGTACTCGGCGCTACGATCGTGAAGCGGTTCTGCGGTTCGCTGAGAGTGGTGGTGGCGGGCGGCGCCTGGGCAATTGCGGCGGTGGTCAGAAGGGCGCTGGCCAGGGCGATGAGCGGCAGCGCACGGGCAGATCGGGCGAGGGGGCGAGACATGGATGGCTCCAGTAGGTGGGGTGGATGCAAGCAGGACAAATAAGACTGCGATCGATCCGTAAAGGCGTGGCGGTAATCGGCGATGGCGCCGACAAAACGACCACGCCACGGCAATCGCGCGGCGAAACATCGAGACCGCATTCAGAGGCGCCGGCGCGCTGGCTTCCGGTCAGCGACGGTGCGGCCCCTAGAAAGTCCGCACTTCTTACCGGGCAGGCAGGATTGCGTCGGTGTTGAAAATGCGCGCGGCCTCAGGATCTCAGCGATTGGTCGCAGGGGCTGCCACAGGGCAGCGGGGTGCAACAAAACTCAAAGACCCGGTGCGCACTATCTTGCGGGATTTCGCACCGGCGCCAAGCCCATGTGACCGGTTCTCAACAGTGCGGCCCATCTGCTGTCTGGCGCATCTGCTGTCTGGCCGACCGGCGCCGGCCGGCCTTGGCTCTATCGCCTAAAGCCCCAGGCGTTGGGCCGTGGCGAGGCCGGCATTGATCAGCATCGCAAGGGGGGCAAGGCCGACCGCGCCCAACTGGTTGTACAGCCGCGGCCGCAGACAGCGGCGGCGTGCTCGGATCGGCGCGCCAAGCAGGCTGGAGGGGCGGTTGGTCAGCGTGCGCATGATTACGCTGTCGGTGAGTTCGCCGACAAAGGCGTTGCGCCAATACGCGTCTGCGCCCAAGGGGCCAGGCCGACCGGACGGGGAGGCAAACGGGGAGGCGGGCGGGGCGTCTAGCCGGCCGGCCGCGTCTCGGTTCTGGCGCAACCATGGCGAGGGGTTGACGAGGGTGAGGGGTTCATCTGCACTTTGGCCGTCCGGCGCAGTTGCCGCAGTCGCCTGCGCCGCTGCGCCTGCCAAGCCGGATGCCGCGGATCCTTCAGCCGGCCGTGCGGCAGCAGGGGCATGGGGCCCTATCTTCGCCCCCCACGCCAAGGCGATGGCGCCGCGCTGTTGATCGCGGGTTTCCGAGGTTGCGACGGACATCATTCACTCCCGATTGATCACTCTGCGGCTGATCGTGTTGCTGCGGTTCGGGGCGCTTAGCGCGCGGGCCGCGCCTCTCGGCGTCTCCCACGGCTCTCCGTGGATCGGCTCTCTTCACACGCTCCGATAATCGTCCTCTCGGCTGGCAGCGCTTTGGGGCGGCTCATGATGGCTGATGACGGCTTTTGGAGTCGGCCCGATCGACCTCATCCTCTGCGCACAGCCGCCCTGTATTGATGTCATTAAGCAATTCTTACCACACGCCAATCTTGACGCCAAGAAAAACGCATCGGCGGTCGATTCCGGCTCTTTTCACGCATCCGTGATTGAGTCTTGGGGGCGGCGTCACATCTTCAAGTTGCGAGATTTGTGAGCCGCTATAGGTGTAGTAAACTTTGCTCCGACATGGTGGTCTCAACGTGTCGCCGTCTCATCTCTCCGTTGAAGTCATTCCGGCAGCGGGCCTCACCGATCCGGTGTGTGCGCAATGGCGCGCCATCCAGGATCGCACGACTGCCTATGCATCGCCCTTTTTCAGTCCGGACTTTGTCCGGGCTGTTTCGATGGTGCGGGCAGACACATCCGCCGCGATCCTGTCCCAAGGCGGCGCGCCGATCGGCTTTTGGGCGTTCCATCGGCGGCCTGGGCGGGTTTTGCGCCCGGTTGGGGCGCCGATCTCGGATTGGCAAGGTCCAGTAATGGCGGCGGGCGCGCCGCTGAACCCCGCCGACATGGTGCGTGCGTGCGGTGGCGATGTGGTGCGCTTTACCGGCCTGGCCGACCCCGAAGGTCGTTTCGCCAATGCGCGCCAAGGGGTGGAGAAAAGCTGGCAGATCAATCTGCGCGATGGCGCCGGGGCCTATCGTGATCGCCTGCGCCAAGAGCAGCCGAAAAACCTTGCCAATACTGGGCGCTGTTTTCGAAAGGCCGAACGTGAGATCGGCCCGGTGCGTTACACCTATCAAGACCCATCGCGGGAGGCCTTCAGCCAGGTGATGGCGATGAAGCGCCAGCAGTTCCGCAGCACCGGCAAATTCGACGTGTTGTCGGCGTCCTGGATCCGCGCCTTGTTCGATGTGCTGTGGCGTTGGCCGAAGCCGGATTTTGGACTTGTGTTCAGTACGGTCTATTTCGGCGAACGGCTGGCTGCGGGTGAAATTTTTTTGCGGCGTGGCAATCGCCTGCATGCGTGGATCGCCGTTTATGATCGTGACCTGGCGGCTTATTCGCCCGGCCACATCTTGACTGACAAGATGCTCGACGCCGCCGCAGCGCACGGTGTGGAGCTGATTGATTTCGGCTCCGGCAGCGACGTCTACAAAGCGCGCTGGTGCCTTGAGTTCCAGCCGATCGAACATGCTGTGGTGCATAGCAACACAGTGGCGGGGCGCGCGCGGGCGACGGTCAGTCGAGGCCTGCATTTAAGCCAGACGCCGGTCGAGAAAGCCAATCCCTTGGCCACGCGCGTGCGGGGCTTCACCG
>JBIKVO010000290.1:0-4459 GCA_044356795.1 Caulobacterales bacterium | reverse complement strand
ACAACCGAGCGCCCGATATTCAGGCGGTACGATCACGTAGAAGCCCCGTGCGGGGCTGGCGATGTCGCCCTTGCGAAGAAGCCGATTGATCGCCAGCTTTACGCCATTCGGCGAGGCCCGGAGCGACTCGCGTGCCTCTTGGGATGTGAAAAAGTACCTCCCACTTTGCATGAGTCGGTCGAGATACTCCCTGAGCTGGCCACGCGATTCCGATTTCATTCTCTGAAAGCATCATACAATGACACTTTGAGCAATTAAAACCGGACCCCTTAACGCTCCAACGTCGATTGCCGCTTTCGCCCTTCGGCGTAGGCGTCGAGATCGGCGGGATCATACCCCACAAGCTTGCCGGTAATCTTCACGTAGCGCGGCCCGCGTCCTTCGCATCGCATCTTATCCAAGGTGGACTTCGACAAACCGAGCCGCGCCGCCGCTTCGCGCACGCGCAACAATCCGTTTGCCGGCCGGACAATCAAAGGCGCTGGTTTGGGCGCCCGCGCCGGCTTGGATTGGTTGGCCGGTGTTGGCATGCGCGCGCCAGTGTCCACCCCCACTGTCGCGGCCTGCACCGGCGCAACACCGATAGACGCGAACAAGTCCGGCTGGGCGCGCCCCTGGTCTCGGCCATTCTTGTGGTGAGGCTTGCGCTTCATTGCTGATACCGCCGCAAGACGATGTCCCGCGTCACAAGCACACGGACCGGCGCCCCTGCCCCGACGCGAAGCGTCGGCCGGACGGCCAGCTCGCGATCAACAATGCGCGCACCCGATTGCGCCGCCTGTTGCGCGGCCGCATCGCCCAGGCTCTGCGAAAACCCACTCGATTCGCTGTCCTCGGCTTCGTTGGCAGCGACCGTGATGATTGACGAGAGCGCGATCGCGGCGGCGAGCCGATCGAGATGATGATCGGTCCGATCCGTCAGCCCTGATGCGCCGGTGGCATCGCTCGCATCCATATTCTCAAGGTTGATGCTCCACCCATTCGGCAGGATGAGCCGGTTCCAGGCAAGCAGGATGCGGTTGTCGCCATGGCGCGCGCCGTCACGATACGTGCCGATCAGCCGCGATCCCTGCGGGATCAGCAGATGATCGCCGGTGACCGAATCGTCCACCGGCGCCGTGACCTGGGCGATGACGCGGCCGGGCAAGTCGGAATTGAGCGCCGTCACAAGTGCAGCGGGAATGACATGCCCCGCCTGCAGTTCGTAGCGCGAGCGCGGCGGCGAGGGCCGCGCGTCGAGACGGCCAGCGTCGTCTGCTGTCGCGCTGGCGTCGCGCCCCGCGAACAAAATCGGCGAGGCCCGCGCGACGGCTTGCGGGTCAGGCGGCGCTTCGCGCGCGCCGGGCACATCTTGGCCAGCGTCGCGCGCGCCGGCCCACATTGGATCAGTCGGCGGCATCAATTCGGCGCCGCCTGTTTCGAGCGGCTCGCTATCCAGACCAAGTGTCTCGCCGCCGACGAGAGCACGCGCATCATAATAGTGCGCTTTCGAGCCAGGCGGCGCGTTTGGGCGCGTCCTTTTGATATTTTCCGACCAGAGATTTCCATGCCGCTTCAGCGGCCGGTAGGCAGGGCGCGTTTCCTATGTCACGCAGCGCTTCGCCAATCATCGCCCGAATATGGATGTTTGGCGCGTGGTGGATGGCGTTTTGCGGCAGATGGCATTGGCAGGGCTGCCAGCGCGCGCCTGGCAAGACGGCTTTGCGCGCCGCTTTCAACCCCGCGCGAGCATCGGACGTGATGAATGCAACGCCTTGCGCGTGAAAAACATGCTTGGCGATGTCGAGTCCAATCGTGCTAACGTCCTTCATGGATGCCTGCCTCAGGTGATGACTAACGACTCACCTTGGCGCAAAGATGCCGTCGGGGGGCGTCCACCCCATCAGACGTCAGGTTGCGTTATTTAAAAACCAGGAAAGCGCGCTGATCTTCTCGGTTTTTCAGCGGACTGCCAGACCCGTCCTAAGCCCCCATCGACCTCATCCCGTCCAGCCCGGAAAGGCGTGTTTGCGTGCAGGCATACTCTTGGTCGGCCTGCCATGGCCAAACTGAGCGACGACCGAACCGGGCGAGACTTTTTGCTTTCCTAATGTCCATTCTTCGTCGCATGATAGCCATAATCAGCGTTGCGAGGCCATGACGACCGCATGGAACGAATGGATCGGCCGCACCGAGGTGCTGCACGACGAAGCGACAGCCGCGCCGGCGCGCGCGCTGGCTGCGACGCTCGATCACGAGAGCCTCGACATTCGTCCGGGTTCTGTGCTGCCGGGCCTTTGGGTATGGCTCTATTTCCTGCCCAAAGTGCGGATGCGCGAGCTTGGCCCTGACGGCCATCCCAAGCGCGGCGGTTTCCTGCCGCCCGTCGAAGCGCCGCGTCGCATGTGGGCCGGCAGTCGATCGACGTTCCACGCGCCGCTGCGCGTCGGCGCCGCGCTCACGCGCACCTCGACGATCACCTCCGTCACCGAAAAAGCCGGTCGCGCTGCGCTTTTGACCTTCGTCGGCGTGCGACACCGCGTCGAGGCCGATGGCGTGCTCGTCTATGAAGAAGAGCAAGACATCGTTTACATGCCGATCCCGGAGCGGTTCGAGCCGCCGCCGCCGACGCCTGCCCCCGCGCCGCTGTGGCGCGAACCTGTAGCGATCGATCCAGTGATGCTCTTCCGCTTCTCCGCGCTCACATTGAACGGCCACCGCATCCATTATGACCGCGCCTATGCGATGGAGGTGGAGAAGTATCCCGGTCTCGTGGTGCATGGGCCGCTGCAGGCGATTTTGATGTTCGATGCTGCGCTGCGCCGGGCGCCAGGCCGCGTTCCAGCGCGGTTCGCTTTTCGCGGCCTGCGCCCGCTTTTCGATTTCGACGCGGTGAATATCGGCGCCGTCGCCGCAGACGATGGCGCGCTCGATGTGTTCACATTCAATGGCGAGGGCGTAATCGGCGCGCGCGCTACCCTTGCCTTCGCAGACTAGAGCGCCGCGACAGACGACGCAGGGAGAAACGAGAGATGGTGAAGATCCTCGAGGGTCTGCGGATCGTCGAAGGCGCTGCGTTTGTCGCGGCCCCGCTCGCTGGCATGACCCTTGCGCAGATGGGCGCCGACGTGATCCGCTTCGACCGCATCCGCGGCGGTCTCGACAATACGCGCTGGCCCGTCACGGCAAAAGGCCGCTCTCTGTTCTGGGCCGGGCTCAACAAGGGCAAGCGCTCGATCGCCGTCGACATGTCGACGCTGCGCGGTCAGGAGGTCGTCACGCGCCTTATCTGCGCGCCCGGGCCGCAGGCAGGCATCTACCTCACCAATCTGCGCGTGCGCGGCTGGATGGATTATGACGAACTCAAGAAGCACCGCGAAGACCTGATCATGATGTCGATCAAAGGCGATCGCGCCGGTGGACCGCAAGTGGATTACACCGTCAATCCTGCCGTCGGCTTCCCGATGGCGACGGGGCCGGAAGGTTCAGACGAGCCCGTCGGGCATGTTCTGCCCGCCTGGGACTGCATCACCGGCCAGCAAGCCGCGCTCGGCATTCTCGCTGCGGAACGCCACCGCCGTCTCACCGGCGAGGGCCAACTCGTCGAACTGGCGCTGAAGGACATGGCGCTCGCGATGCTTGGCAATCTCGGCATCATCGGCGAGGTGACGATCAACGGTTATGATCGACCAAAGATGGGCAATTCGCTTTACGGCGCCTATGCGCAGGATTTCCGCTGCCGCGACGGCGGTCGCGTCATTGTCGTCGCCCTCACCAATCGCCAGTGGGACAATCTGCAAGCCGCGACCCACACGAAAGCCGATTTCGATGCGCTCGCCAACAATCTCCAAGCGGATCTCAATCTCGAAGGCGAGCGCTTCAAGCATCGCGCCGCAATCACCGCCATCTTGAAACCATTCTTCGACGTCCGTGCTGTCGACGATTTCGCCGGCGCCTTCGACAGAGCAAGCGTCACTTGGTCGCGTTATCGCTCGTTCCGCGAGACCGTCGAGCAAGACCCGGATTGCTCGACGGACAATCCGATGTTCTCGCTCCTCGACCATCCCGGCATCGGATCATATCTCACGCCCGGCAATCCAATCGCATTTTCAGGCGTCGAGCGCATCCCGCCGACGCGGGCGCCGAGCCTGGGCGAAAACACCGACGAAATCCTGACAGAGATCGGCTATAGTGACGGTGAAATCTCATCGCTGCATGATGCAAAGATTGTTGCAGGACCTTGCATTTGAGGGATCGACCATCCGCACCCATTTCTGCGTGAGCGCGGCAGGAGGGCCTGAAAGAACGTCGTTCGCCGCTCTCCAGCCCTGCTTGCCAATTCGATGTTTGCTGAACCCGCGACGCTGGTTTCGTGGCGTGCTGCGAACGTCCCCCCCAGCCCCAAACCTGTGGCACTCAGGCGCCGGCCGGCCGAAAACCAAAAGCAGAAGTCTCGATAGCGTCCATGCAGGGTCCTCGG
>JBIKVO010000289.1:0-4462 GCA_044356795.1 Caulobacterales bacterium | reverse complement strand
GGTACACTTCGTCGTCGATGTCGAGCCGTTTGACCGGGCGGTTCGTCGGCACCTCAACCACATCGAGCTTGTAGATTTCGGCAAACTCGGCAGCCTCTGTATTGGCGGTGCCAGTCATGCCCGACAACTTGTCATAGAGGCGGAAATAATTCTGGAACGTGATCGACGCCAGCGTCTGGTTTTCTGGCTGGATATTGGCGCCTTCCTTGGCCTCAATCGCTTGATGCAGCCCTTCCGACAGGCGCCGCCCCGGCATCATGCGGCCGGTGAATTCGTCGATCAGAACAACTTCGCCGTCCTTGACGATATAGTCTTTGTCGCGGTGGAACAGCTTGTGCGCGCGCAGCGCCTGATTGGCGTGATGCACCACGGACACATTGTCCGGCGCATACAACGCGCCAGACAAAATGCCATGCTGTTGCAGCAGCTCTTCGACATACTCCGAACCAAATTCCGAGAACGTGATCGAGCGTTGCTTTTCGTCGTGCTCATAATGCTCTTCCCGCAGCAGCGGGATCACGGCGTCGACGCTTTTGTAGAAGTCGGAGCGATCTTCCGTCGGGCCGGAAATGATCAGCGGCGTGCGCGCCTCGTCGATCAGGATCGAGTCCACTTCGTCGACGACCGCATAGCGATGGCCACGCTGCACCATGTCGGCGAGCGTGTACTTCATGTTGTCGCGCAGATAGTCGAAGCCGAACTCGTTATTGGTGCCGTAGGTGATGTCGGCGGCGTAGGCCTGGCGGCGCTCATTGTCATAGAGGCCATGCACGATCACGCCGACATTCATCCCCAGGAAGCGATAGATCTGGCCCATCCATTCGGCGTCGCGCTTGGCCAGATAGTCGTTTACGGTGATGACATGGACGCCCTTGCCCTCAAGCGCGTTGACATAGGCCGGCAGCGTGGCCACCAGCGTCTTGCCCTCACCGGTGCGCATTTCAGCGATTTTGCCCTGATGCAGCGCCATGCCGCCCATCAGCTGGGTGTCGAAATGGCGCATGTTCAGCACGCGCTTGGCGGCCTCACGCACGGTGGCGAAGGCCTCCGGCAGGATGTCGTCCAGCTTGGCCCCGCGGGCGAGGCGCTGGCGATATTCGGCGGTCTTGTTGCGCAGCGCCTCATCGGAGAGCGCTTCGTAATTGGTTTCGAGGGCGTTGATCCGGTTAACGATTCCCCGGTACGCGCGGACCTTACGCTCGTTGACCGAGCCGAACAGTTTTTTGGCGAAATTCAGCATATGCGCTCTTACCGTGTGATTGGCCCGCCGTGAAGCGGCGGATGGACATTTATCCAGACTGCGATCCAGACTGCCTGCTACCCAGACTGCGGACCGCCGCGCAGGGCCGTCCAGCAAAACCGAAACACTCCAACGCTATGGGCTTGCACATTCAAGGGGCTTGCACATTCAAGGGCTGCACGTCTGAACTTGGACCTTCACCTGCGCCCTGCACCCTCACCTTCGCCTTCACCAGCTTCGCCTCCACCCGCTTCGCCTTCACCCGCTTTGCCTTGCACCGGCCAGTTCAACGGTCCGCATGGGCCGCAAACAAGCGCCAAGCTTAGGCCATGAGCGGCAAGACGTGCTGCGTCGCCGCCTTTGCGCAGCCGCCCTCGCCATACCCTTGCGGCCGTCCAAGACGTGAACGCGACGCCACTGCGACAACGCGCCCCGCTCGGCATCGTGCACCTCGTCTCTGCGCTCCGACCGGCATTGAGGTCGCGATCCGGTCCGACAATTGCAACCCCAGGCGCTGCAAACCTGATGGTTCCAGACGATGCGCCCACCGCGCGGGCAGCGCACCGGACCGGCTATTGGGGCTTAACTGCGCCATAAATCGGCGCCAGGAACGATTCGCTGCGGCTCCCGCCTGTGCCGACAGGTGCGGCGACGCATGGACGGCGGCGTGTGGGCCTTGTATGGCCCCCAACGCTGCCCCCAACACCGAAGACAGTGTCAAAGCCAGTGCCAAAGCCAGTGCCAAAGTCAGTGCCGAAGACAGTAGCAGAGACCGTGGCAGAGACCGTGGCAGAGACCGTAGCTAGAGACAGGCCAATGATCGGCCAAAGACTGGACGACAGCAAGAAACGCCGCCGGTTGCGGCGCCGTTGATTTGAAGGACGAGCCGATCCCATGCGCTTGACCCGCCTTTGTGACGCCCCTTCACCCCGCAAAAGCAGGGATTCTGCGCGCCGCATATGCGCAGGGCTTGCCGCCATGGTGCTGCTGGCGGCGGGGCTGGCCAATTGCGGCGAGACGCCGCAGGAACAGGCGCCCAAGGGCTCCAGCACTGCCGCTCTCGACACCAATAGCGAGGTTGTCGCCCGGGTGAACGGCAGTCCGATTTACCGCATCGATGTGCTGGCCCATGCGGCCGAAAAGCGCTGGATCAAGCCGAACGAAGATCTTGATACCGACAGCCAGCTGTTCGCCCAGGCCGTGGAAGAATTGATCGCCCGCACGCTGTTTGCCGAAGAGGCCGTCACCCAAAAGCTCGACCAGGACGAGGATGTGCAACGCCGCCTCGCCCGCGCCCGGGAAATCGTGTTGAGCCAGGCGCTGGAGGCCAAGCTCGCCGCCGAAAATCTCACCCGCGACGCGGTGGAGCGGCAGTACCGCAACATCGTCGCCAATGCGCCGCGAGGGATGAAGGTGCGGGCATGGACAATCCTCACCGACACGCGCGAGGAGGCCGAATCCGCCCGCCGCCAGATCGACCGCGGCGAAGATTTCATTAAGGTCGCCGCCCAGCGCAGCGAGGAGCCCGGCAACCGCGCCGAGGGCGGCTATATGAGCGAGTTTGCGCCCGAGGATCTGGTCGATGGCTTGCGTCAGGCCGCCGAAACCGCGCCGATCGGCCAGGTGATCGGCCCGATCCAGACCAGCAAGGGCTGGTACCTGCTGAAGGTGGAATCGCGCCGCACCGCTGACCCCTCCACCCTGGAGCAGTTGCGTCCCAATATCCAGCTGTGGCTGGTCCGCGAGGCGCGTCTGCGGCTGCTTGACCGACTGCTGACCGACGCCCGCATCGAGCGGCTGCGCGAGGACGCCGGCATCGAACTGCCCGAAGCCGCCGGCGACGGCGCGCAAGAGCCCCCCGTCCCGGCGCCGGCGCCGAACCAAACCCCGATGGGCCCTGGTGCGATCGCCGGTTCCGCCGGAGCGGGTCTCGCCCGCCCGAACGCGCAGAAAGCAGCCCCCAATCCAGCGCCTGCCGCGCGTCCGCCGGCCCCGCGCCCCGCACCACCCGTCCAGCCGGCGCCGGATGCAAGCAACGGCGCGCCCGCGCCGGTCCAGCGCACCCCGCCAATCATCTCGCCCGCGCCCCAAACCCCGACACAATAGGGCCGTGGCCATGACGCCGACATGGCGTGAGACTGGACAAATCTGGCCGAAATGCTGAAGACAGCGCCCGCTTTGACCTCAAAAATAGGGCGCATGAACGATGGCATCGGCTGATTCAAACCTGGTTTCACCGCTGGCCCCGGCGGCGTTTCCCCGCTTGCCGGCCATCGGCGGCTTAAACAAGAGCGTGGGCATGGCGGGCCTTTATAAGCGCCCGCGCATCGATCTTGCCCTGTTCGCCTTTCCCAAGACCGCGCGCGCGGCCGGCGTCTTTACCACCAATGCGGTGGGCGCGGCCCCCGTGGATTGGACCAAGGCAGCCCTCAAACACCGCCGCGGCGCCATGCGCGGGCTGTTGGTCAATGCCGGCTGCGCCAACAGCTTCACCGGCGCCGCTGGCGACGCCGCCTGCCGGCGGACCATGCTGGCTGCGGGTGCGGCGCTCTCATGCGAGGCTGAGGCGCTGATGGCCGCCTCCACCGGCGTGATCGGCGTGGTGCTTGATGATGCGAAGGTGGCGGCCGCGCTGGATCCGATCAGCGCGCAGATGCAACCTGCCGATTGGGAAACCGTCGCCCATGCGATCATGACCACCGACACCTTTCCAAAGGGCGCCGGCGCCGGCACGAAAATTGGCGGCGCGAAGGTATCGATCGCGGGCGTCGCCAAGGGCTCGGGCATGATTGCACCGAACATGGCGACCATGCTGGCCTTCGTGTTCACCGACGCCGCCCTTCCCGCAGCGGTGATCAAGACGATGCTGCGCGACGCCACCGCCCGCAGTTTCAACGCGATCACCGTGGATGGCGATCGCTCCACCAATGATTGCGTGCTGCTGATCGCAACCGGCGCGGCGACACACGCGCCGATCAAATCCGCCGATGATCCCGCCCTGAAAAGCTTCAAAAAAGCACTGGATGAGG
The DNA here is from genome assembly GCA_044356795.1 of Caulobacterales bacterium. GTDB lineage: Bacteria > Pseudomonadota > Alphaproteobacteria > Caulobacterales > Aquidulcibacteraceae > JBIKVO01. The sequence continues at coordinate 193 of JBIKVO010000289.1, read as the reverse complement.
TGCTGATTGATCTGGCGATGCAGATCGTGCGCGACGGCGAAGGCGCGCGCAAACTTGTCAAGGTGACGGTGAAGGGCGCCGCCTCGGCAGCATCGGCGAAAGTCATCGCGCGCACCATTTGCGAGAGCCCGCTTGTGAAAACCGCGATCGCTGGCGAAGACGCCAATTGGGGGCGCATCGTGATGGCTGTCGG
>JBIKVO010000288.1:0-4465 GCA_044356795.1 Caulobacterales bacterium | reverse complement strand
ATCGCACTTACACTCCCGACCTCTTGCTCACATCGTCCTCGACATGCATCGCTGGCTGCGGAATCGTGCGCACACTCAAGACAGACGCCGCGAGAGCGGAACTTGCAAGCGCCTTCGGCATCCGCTGCGGTGCGAACAAAACACTTCAAGTCACAGCGTCCGCGCGATCAAAAGCTTCATCACTTCATTGGCGCCGCCATAGATGCGTTGCACCCGCGCGTCGCGCCACATCCGGGCGATTTCCATCTCGTTCATATAGCCCCAGCCGCCATGCAGCTGCAGGCACTCATCCACGATTTTGCACTGCACGTCTGACACCCAATATTTCGCCATCGAGGCGGTGGCGGGATCGAGCTTTCCTTCCAACAAAAGGTCCGTGCAATAATCGCAAAACACCTTCGCGACGGTGGCTTCAGTCTTGCACTCGGCGAGCTTGAATTGCGTATTTTGGAAATCGGCGATCGATTTTCCAAACGCCTTGCGCTGCTTCACATAGGCGATGGTTTGGTCCAGCGCGCGCTCCAACATCGCGACACCCTGAATGCCGATTTGCAACCGCTCGCTGGCGAGCTGCTGCATCAGCTGGATGAATCCCATGCCCTCTTCGGCGCCCAAGAGATTGGATGTCGGCACACGCACATCCTTGAAGAACAATTCCGATGTGTCCTGCGCTTCCTGGCCAACTTTATCGAGATTGCGGCCGCGCTCGAAGCCGTCGACGTCATCGGTTTCCACAATGATCAGCGAGGTGCCCTTTGCGCCTTGGGTCGGATCGGTTTTGGTCACCACGATGATCAAATTGGCGGTTTGACCATTGGTGATGAAGGTCTTGCTGCCATTGATCACATAGTGATTGCCATCTTTTTTGGCGGTGGTTTTGATTCCTTGCAGATCGCTGCCGGCGCCGGGCTCGGTCATGGCGATGGCGCCGACAAGCTCACCGGTCGCCATCCGCGGCAACCACTTCTTCTTCTGCTCGTCACTGCCATAGTGAAACAGATAGGGGGCCACGATCGCGTTATGGAGCGGCAGGCCAAAACCATCAATGCCCATCTCGCCCATCGCGTACATAATCACGGCTTCATGCGCGAAATTGCCGCCGCCGCCGCCATAAGCCTCCGGAGCCGACACGTTCAGCAGCCCCGCTTCACCCGCCTTGTACCACATATCGCGATCAACAATCCCGGCTTCACGCCATCTCGCCGTTTTCTCCGGCGGAGCTTCGCGGGCAAAGAAATCGCGCACGGCCTTATCGAAGATATTCAGTTCTTCATTGTCGCGCCATTTGGCAGGTGCGGTGGCGATCGCCGGCATCGGTGTCTTCTCCTGATTTTCGGTTTGTCAGAACGCGTCGGCGTCGAGCGCCATCATGGCTTCCGCACCCGCCTTCAGCTTGGCCAAATGCGCTGTGGTTTCCGGCAGGCGACGCTCCAGGAAATAGCGCCCCGTCTTGAGTTTATTGTCATAGAAGGGATCGGCAGGGTTGGCCGCTTTACCCGCAAGCGCGGCTTTGGCCATCTGCGCCCACATATATGCCAACGCGGTGAGCCCAAATAGTTGCAGATAATCGTGGCTGGCCGCTCCCGCATTGTCGAAATTCGACATCCCGTTTTGCATCAGCCACATCGTGCCGTCTTGCAATTGGCTCTTCGCGCTCGCGAGGCTGTCAAGGTAGGGTTTCATCTCGGCGATGTGCTGATTTTCCGCAATCAGGGAGTCAACATCATTGAAGAAGCTGAACACCGCACGTCCGCCATTGGCCGCGAGCTTGCGCCCGACCAGATCAAGCGCCTGCACGCCGTTGGTGCCCTCATAAATCATCGCGATGCGGCTATCGCGCAGATATTGCGAGAGGGGATAATGCTCGGTGAAGCCCGAACCGCCATGCACCTGCAGCGAATCGGAAATGTGCCGGAAGCCGTCGCCGGTGAGATATGCTTTCAGCACCGGCGTCATCAGCGCCATATAATCGTTGGCCTTCTCGCGCACTTTGTCGTCGGGCGCGCTGTGCAACAAATCGCCCTGCAAGGCGATCCATGCCAGAAACGCACGTGCCCCTTCGTTGAAGCACTTCGCATCCATCAACATGCGGCGCACATCGGGATGCACAATCACCGGATCGGCTGGCAGATCCGGCCGCTTTGGCCCCGTGATCGAACGCATCTGCAGACGCTGGCGCGCGAAATCGGCGGCGTTCTGATACGCCACTTCGCTCATCGCAAGCCCCTGCAGCCCAACGCCGAGACGCGCCTCGTTCATCATCACGAACATCACAGCGAGGCCTTTGTTTTCCTCGCCGATCAGATATCCGGTGGCGTCTTCATATTGCATCACGCAGGTGGCGTTGCCATGGATGCCCATTTTGTGCTCAAGCCCGACACAATGGGCGTGATTGCGCGCCCCGAGCGAGCCATCTGCATTGACGAGAAACTTCGGCACGATGAACAGCGAAATGCCTTTCACCCCCGCCGGCGCGCCTTCAATCCGCGCCAAAACAAGGTGAATGACGTTTTCGGTGAAATCCTGATCACCGCCGGAAATCCAAATCTTTTGCCCACTAATCTTGTAGCTGCCATCGGCCTGCTGAACCGCTTTCGTGCGCAACAATCCCAGATCGGTGCCGCAATGCGGCTCCGTCAGGTTCATGGTGCCCGCCCATTCAAAAGACACCATTTTCGGCAGATAGGTTTCCTTCTGCGCCTGACTGCCGCCCACCATGATTGCCGACGCCGCCCCATGCGTCAGCCCAGGATACATGCCAAACGCCATATTCGCCGAGGTCACCATCTCGTTGAAGGCGACATTCACCACATGCGGCAACCCCTGCCCGCCCCATTCCGGCGGGCTGGACAATGCAGGCCAACCGCCCGCCACCATGGCTTTGTAGGCCTCTTTGAAGCCCTTCGGCGTTTTCACGCCATCCGGCGTCCAGGTGCAGCCTTCTTTGTCGCCCACGCCATTGAGCGGAAACAATGTTTCGGTGACAAACTTCGCGCCCTCTTCAAGGATCTGCTCCACCACATCCAGGGAAGCGTCCGCGAATGCCGGCAGATTGGCATAACGCTCAATGCCCAGCACATCCCGATAGAGAAAACGATATTCACGCAGCGGTGCATGATAGACGGGCATCGACAGCTCCCTACTGGGCCGCTTGGGGGCGCTTTCATATTGGCAGGCGGTTTACCCAGGCGGTTTATCCATACAATTTATCACAAACAGGCGCTGTTAGGAGGCTTCACCGAGCCTTTTCTTGGCCACTTTTTCGAAAGCACGGGCCGCGGCCGCGCTTGCAGCGGGCGCTGGTTGGGCCAGTTGCGCCTCGATCCAGGAGATCCGCTCAACCAGATGCTTGATCGAACCTTCCAGGTCGTCGCGCTGCGCCTCCAGGATTGACAGGCGCGCCTTGAACTTGGCCAGGGCGGTTTGCATCTGGGTGCGCTCATTGTCGCCAAGGTCGTACAGGTCGAGGATTTCCTTGATCTCCGACAAGGGGAACCCAACCCGTTTACCGCGCAGGATCAGCTGCAGGCGGCCCCTGTCGCGGCTGCCATAGACGCGGTTCAAGCCGTCGCGCTTGGGCGTCAACAGGCCTTTGTCCTCATAAAACCGCAGGGCGCGCGGGGTCACTTTAAACTCGCGCGCCAGTTCCGAAATCGAATAGGTGCGTTCAGGTTTCACCATCAGGGCCGTACTCCTGCCGTTGGGACAACGCTTATCTACCCCTTACGTCAACGTCAAGAAGCCGTCGCGCGCGCGCCAGGCGCCATACTAGCGTGTCTGCGGGCACGTCCCTGGCCTGCGTCATGCTGGGCTACAGCATGCCGAACCAGCCGCCCAGCCGCCGTCTTCATGGAAACCGAGCATGATCGCCTACTATGGGCAAGCGCGATCAGCCTTGTGCTGGGCGCGGGCCTTGCCCTGGCCGCCGCCTTCATCCGGTACGGGCGGCGACGTCTGCACCCAAGAAACAGTTTACGACTCATTAATCCGAAAGCCCACATTGAAGATGGCGTCGGAAAGCGTTGCGATTCGCTGTGGATCGTTTGTCCACAAGCCGGTCTCGCTTTGTGTCCGATTGTTGTCGACCGCCCCGAATCCGGGAACGGGCTGACAAAGTGACCACGTTGTCCGTGGCCAAAGCAGGGGCTTTCAATGAGCGGCTCGTCACCGTGGAGCGTCAAAGGCATAGACCCGAAGGTTCGCGATGCGGCCCGGGAAGCGGCGCGCAGGAGCGGCATGACCCTCGGCGAATGGCTGAACCAGATCATCCTGGCGCAACGCGCCGAAGCCGGCGAAGGCGCGCCGGCCCCTGAGGATTTGCTGGCCTTGGCGGCGGAGGCCGCTGTGATCGAGGCTGAGGACACGCCGTTTGCCGGCCGGGTTGAGGCTGCCGCACCGACGCCGGCCGCACCCGCCGCGCGCCCGCCTGCCGCACATGTCAGCGCTCCGCCGCTGCGCGACATCA
>JBIKVO010000287.1:0-4469 GCA_044356795.1 Caulobacterales bacterium | reverse complement strand
AAGCCCAAGCCCGCCGCAACAACACGCGAAGACGGCGAAGGCAGCGTGCAAGTGCACCTCGATCCGCGCGTGACGATTGACCGCGCCAAGGTATTCGCCGTTTATGGCAAAGGCGGCATCGGCAAAAGCACCACCAGCAGCAATCTGTCGGCCGCTTTCTCGAAGCTGGGCAAACGTGTGCTGCAGATCGGCTGCGATCCCAAACATGACAGCACTTTCACCTTGACCAAGCGCCTGGTGCCGACTGTGATTGATGTGTTGGAGCAGGTCGACTTCCACACAGAAGAGCTGCGCCCGGAAGATTATGTTTATGAAGGCTACAACGGCGTCATGTGCGTTGAAGCCGGCGGCCCGCCGGCCGGCACCGGATGTGGTGGATATGTTGTCGGACAGACGGTGAAACTCTTGAAAGAGCATCATCTGCTGGAAGACGCCGATGTGGTGATTTTTGATGTGCTGGGCGATGTGGTGTGCGGCGGCTTTGCCGCCCCCCTGCAGCACGCAGAACGCGCACTGATTGTCGCGGCCAACGATTTTGACTCGATCTTCGCGATGAACCGCATCGTCGCCGCGATCAAGGCAAAAGCAAAGAATTATGATGTAAGGATCGGCGGTGTGATCGCCAACCGCTCCCGCGAGACCGATGAGATTGATCGCTTCTGCGGCGCCACCGGCTTGGGCCGCATCGCGCATCTGCCGGATCTCGATGTGATCCGGCGCTCCCGGCTGAAAAAGTCGACGCTGTTTGAAATGCCGGATTCCCCAGAAGTGGCGCAAGCGCAGGAAGAATATCTGCGCATGGCGGCCCATCTGTGGACCAGCCGCGAGGAGTACGACGCCACGCCGATGAAGGACCGCGACATTTTCGATTTCCTGGGATTCGATTGAGGCCGCCGCAATGAACACGACTGCCGCCTATGTTCACCGTCGCGGCGAACTCGAAACCTATTTCGATCGCACCGCCAGCGACGCCTGGACGCAACTGACATCCGATGCACCGGTCTCAAAGATACGCGCCACAGTGCGCGCTGGCCGTGATCGCATGCGCGCGACGATTTTGTCTTGGCTGCCGCAGCGGCTCGACGGCCGCAGCGTGCTGGACGCGGGCTGTGGCACTGGCGCCTTGGCTGCAGAAGCCGCTGCACGCGGCGCCCATGTCACGGCGGTGGATGTCTCCGCCAGCCTGATCGATGTCGCGCGGGATCGTGTTGGCGACGCGGCCATCGGCTTCCATGTTGGCGATATGCTGGACCCCGCCTTCGGCGATTTTGATCATGTCGTGGCGATGGATTCGCTGATCCATTACGAACCGGCCGATGTGGTGAATGCGCTGGCGGGCCTTGCCGTGCGCACCCACGGCTCCATCGTGTTTACGCACGCCCCGCGCACACCAGCGCTCACGGCGATGCACGTCGCCGGGCGCTTGTTTCCCCGCGGCGATCGGGCGCCTGCGATCGTGCCCGTGACGCACACAACCCTGGTGAAAACGATCGAGGCCGATCCTCGCCTCGCGGCATTGAAGGTTGGCCGGACAGACCGGATCGCCAGCGGCTTTTACACCTCTCAAGCGGTGGAGCTTGTGCGGCGATGACAGCCCCCGCCCCCCCACGCGTGCAGACAGCGTCGCTGGCGGTGCAACGCTTTTTGGCGTCGATCCTGCCCTCGTCGGATCGCAATAATGGCGATTTGCCGTTCTGGCGTTTGACACGGCTTGCGCTGTTTCAAGTCTCGTGTGGCATGGTTGCCGTGTTGCTCACCGGCACGCTGAACCGGGTGATGATTGTCGAATTGGGGATGCCGGGCTGGATTGTGGCGGTGATGGTGGCCGCACCGCTTGTGACGGCTCCGTTTCGCGCACTGATCGGGTTTAAATCCGACACGCACCGATCCGTCTTTGGCTGGCGGCGCCTGCCTTATGTCTGGTTCGGCAGCCTTCTGCAGTTTGGCGGCCTGGCGATCATGCCGTTCGCCCTGCTGATTTTGAGCGGCACCGGCGTTGGCCCGATCTGGACCGGATATGCCGGAGCCGCGGTTGGTTTCTTGTTGATTGGCGCCGGCATGCACACGGTGCAAACTGCGGGCCTCGCGCTTGCGACCGATCTGGCCACGGAAGATAATCGCGCGCGGGTGGTGGCGTTCCATTATGTGATGCTGCTGATCGGGATGATGATCAGCGGCGTCATCCTCAGCAGCCTGTTGACGAACTTCACGCCGCTGCGCCTGATCCAGGTTATCCAGGGCGCTGCGGTTGTGGCGCTGGTGTTGAATGTTGCAGCAATGTGGGGCCAGGAAAGCCGCGTCCGGCCCGGCACGCCCAGCCCAACCACAATCACATCTGGCGCCATCGCATCTGTCGATCGAGTAGGCGCAGGATCAAAAACACACGAACCCAACAACGACACCCAAACTGACACAGACCACGAAGGCTTTCTTGCAGCGTGGCGGTCTTTTGCGGCCGGCGGTCGTGCACGGCGCCTCTTGGTGGCGGTGGCGCTGGGGGTGGCTGCCTTCAATATGGCGGACGTGGTGATCGAGCCCTATGGCGGGCAAATCCTGCACCTGGGTGTTGGCGCCACCACACTGCTCACCGCGATTTGGGCGCTGGGCGCACTGATTGGGTTTATCATGGCGTCGCGTGCGATTGCGCGCGGTGACGATGCCCACCGCATCAGCGGTATCGGCCTGACAATTGGGCTTCCCGCGTTTGCATGTGTGATGCTGTCAGCGCCGCTGCAATCAAGCGATGTGTTTGGTGTTGGGGCGTTTCTGATCGGTCTGGGCGGCGGCTATTTCGGCGTTGGCACATTGACTGCCTCGATGGTTTTGGCGCGGCCGGGTTATGCCGGTCTTGCAATCGGCGCCTGGGGCGCGGTGCAGGCCACAGCAGCCGGACTTGCGATCATGAGCGCGGGCTTTATCCGCGACGGTGTCGCCGCTGCTGATCGGGCCGGCATGTTTGGCCTGGCCGCGCCAGACCCGGCGTTTGGCTATCTGGTTGTGTTCGGTATCGAGGTCGTGCTGCTGCTTGCAGCACTCGCCGTCATCGGACCTTTGGCGCGATTTGAAAGCGCCGCATTGGGCGCCAATCACGGCGCCGATCCAGGGGACGCACTGTCGTCCCTGTCTGCGGCTCATCCGCGACGATGAGCCGCCCATCACCATCGCCCTGTTTTCATCCGGCCACGAAAGGCGCCGCTTATGCCAAGCACCATCACTCCCCTGATCGCCAATATCGACATCACAGAAATTCTGTTGATTCTGTTTACGATCTTCTTCTTTGGGCTCGTGTTTTACCTGATGCGCGAGGGACGCCGCGAAGGCTATCCGCTGGAAGAAGACACCACCGGACGGCTGGAAAAAATTGAAGGCTTCCTGTGGTGGCCAAAGCCGAAAACATTCGCTTTACCGCATGGACGCGGCACAGTGTCCAAGCCCGATCCCGCCGATCGCGATACGCGCACGGTCGCTGCCCGTCGCTTGGCGGTGTGGCCTGGCGCACCGCTGGTGCCCACCGGCGATCCAATGGTCGACGGCGTTGGCGCCGGCTCCTACGCGGAGCGCGCAAAACTTCCAGACCTCGACAATCACGGCAATGCCCGCATCGCCCCAATGCGGGTGTTGAAGGAATTCTCCGTCGTCAAACAGGATGCAGATCCGCGCGGCTTTGACATGGTTGGCGTCGATGGCCGCGTTGCCGGAACGGTGCAGGACTTGTGGGTCGACCGGATGGAAAGCCTCATCCGCTATCTGGAAGTGTCGGTTCCGGACGGCTCACAGACGCGCACCATTCTCGTGCCGTTTGCGATGTGCACGGTGGACGGCGGCAAACGCCGCGTCGCCACCGACAGCGCCGCCTCAAACCAGTTCAAGAACGCCCCGGCTGCGCCAGCCAATGATCAAATCACCCGCTACGAAGAAGAGCGCGTGATTGGCTTCTTCGGCGGCGGCTACCTGTACTCCGATCCCTCACGCGCGGAGCCGCTGGTATGAGCGAGAAACCCAATCCTTACGAATATGATTATGAGCCGGTGCGCGGCCTTCCGGCGGATCTGCCAGAGGGTGAAAAGATCCTCTGGCAAGGATCGCCGGATTGGGCGGGCTTTGCGGTGCACGCCCTGCATGTGCGCCTGGTGACGGTATATTTCGCGGCCATCGTTGCAATCCAGCCGATTATTGCGGCCGCTGTTGCCCCGAACGACAAAACCGCCCTCGCGCGCGCCGCCGGCGAAGCGATGTGGACAGCTGTTCTGGGTCTTGTGGCGGTGGGCCTTTTGTCGCTGTTTGCAGTGCTGGTCGCGCGCACCAGCGTGTACACCATCACCAATCGCCGCATCGTCTTCCGCATCGGCGTGGCGATTGCAAAGTGCGTCAATCTGCCGTTCAACATTGTGGCCGGCGCCAGTCTGCGCCGTCATCCCGGCGGCGCGGGCGATCTTGCGATCGAGCTCAAGCCGGATGCGGTGGCCAGC
>JBIKVO010000024.1:0-14631 GCA_044356795.1 Caulobacterales bacterium | reverse complement strand
CCACCAACCGCCAGGGCCGCTCGCCCCCGGCCAGGGCAGCACCGCCACCGTCGGCGCGCCATCCAAGAGCCGCGACAGCGCCGTGCGGGCGTCAACCTCGCGATTGATCCGCGCGCCGGCCCCGAAATGACGCCGCGCCAAATCGAACTGGCGCACCGGATCGGTGGCGCCGGCGACCAGCACCTCCAGATCGGCCTGCCGGCGCACGCTGGCGCTGATCAAGGCGCGCCAAATCTCGACCACCAAATCCTTGTCGACCTGCGCCGGCGCCTGCGCGATCAGGCGGCGCATCAAGGCCACCTCCCGCGCGGGGCGGACCGGCGCGCCGCCCTGGGCGCCCGCTTTGGCTTGGCGCAGCGCTTCAGCAAGGCCCGCGCGCTCCCCCAGAAGCGCGAGAATGCGATCGTCGAGGCGATCAATCTCGCCGCGCAGATTGTCCAGCGTCGGACGTTCGTTAACGGAAACGGGGGCGTTCGGATCATCCATCCGCGCCACCATACCGCCTTTTGGCGTGCGGAAAAGCCGGCGCCGGCGCCAGGGGAGCATCGCCGCGCACACGCTCGTTCTGCGGGATTGCAAGGCCGTCTTGCGCCGCCATGCGGCCTTTTCGTTTTCAAGCGGCGAGAGGTCGGGTAACCATCCCGGGATGAATCAACCAACCGCTTCGCGCCCAACCGAAAACCGCGCCCAACCCGGTGTCCGCGGCTGGACATCTTCCGGCGGCGTGCGCGCCATCACCTTCCGCAATGATCACCCCTTGCGCTTGTCCAGCGGCGGGCTTTTGGCGCCGCTGACGGTGGCGTACGAAACCTATGGCGAGCTTGATCGCGATCGCAAAAATGCGGTGCTGGTGTGCCATGCCTTGACGGGCGATCAATTTGTCGCCGGCCCCAATCCTGTGACCGGGCGTCCGCCCTGGTGGCCGCGCATTGTCGGCCCTGGCAAAGCGATCGATACCAACCGCTTTTTCGTGGTCTGCGCCAATGTGCTGGGCGGATGCATGGGCAGTTCGGGGCCGACCTCGTTTCACCCGGACGGGCGCCCCTATGGTTTGCGCTTTCCGGTGTTCACCGTGGCCGACATGGTGCGCGCCCAGGCGATGCTGATCGAAGCGCTGGGGATTGAAAGCCTGTTTTGCGTGATCGGCGGTTCGATCGGCGGCATGCAGGCGCTGCAATGGGCAAGCGCCTATCCCAAGCGCGTATTCGCCTGCGCGCCGATCGCCACGGCGGCGCGCCATTCGGCGCAAAATATCGCGTTTCATGAATTGGGCCGACAAGCGATCATGGCCGACCCCGAGTGGCGCGAAGGCGATTATCTGAACCTTGGCGTAAAACCGACCAAGGGGCTCAGCGTGGCCCGCATGGCCGCCCACATCACCTATCTGTCGGAAACCGCTTTGCAGCGGAAATTTGGCCGCAGCCTGCAAGACCGCGACGCCGTCAGCTTTGGTTTTGACGCCGATTTCCAGGTGGAAAGTTATTTGCGCCATCAAGGCGCCAGCTTCACCGATCGCTTCGACGCCAATTCCTATCTCTATATCACGCGCGCGGTGGATTATTTCGATCTTTCAGCGGATTTTGGCGGCAGTCTGGCCAACGCCTTCCGCGACAGCGCGACGCGGTTTTGCGTGTTCGGTCTTTCCAGCGATTGGCATTATCCCCCGGAGGATAATCGCGCGATCGTGCGGGGGCTGATCGCGGCCGGCGCCGAGGCCAGCTATGTCGAAATCCAGACCGACAAAGGTCATGACGCGTTTCTGCTGGAAGAGCCGCAATTTGAAGCCACGCTCACCGGCTTTATCGACGCCGCCGCCCGCGCCCGCGGCCTGGCGCCAAAGGGGCGATAAGCGATGACGGCTGAGGGCATGATCGACAGTGCGCCGATCCCGGCCGATCACGCAGTGATCTGCACGATGGTGCAGGATGGCGCGCGGGTGCTGGATATTGGCTGTGGCGATGGCGCGCTGTTGAAGCTGCTGGCGCGCGAAAAAGGCTGTCGCGCACGCGGGGTGGAATTGAGCCAGGAAGGCGTGAATGCCTGCGTGGCGCGCGGCCTGTCTGTGGTGCAGGGCGACGCCGACCATGACCTGTCCCTGTTCCCCGACAAAAGCTTTGATTATGTCGTGCTGTCAAAAACCATTCAGGCGGTGCGCCGGCCGGCGGTGGTGCTGGCTGAGTTGAAGCGCATCGGCGAACGGGTGATCGTGTCGTTGCCGAATTTCGGACATTGGCGCGCCCGCATGGATCTGATCACGCGCGGGCGCATGCCGGTGACGGGCGCTTTGCCGGCGCGGTGGCACAATACCGAAAATATCCATCTGTGCACGGTGCGCGATTTTGCCGATCTTACCCGCGACGCTGGCCTGCAGATCGAACGCGCGGTGCCGATCAGCGACGGCAAGGCTGGCGCGCCGTTTGCCCAAACGCTGTGGCGCGCCAACTGGTTTGCCGAAGACGCGGTGTTTCTGCTCAAAGCGGCCGCGTAACAGATCCGATCATGGCGCGATCGCCGGCGGATTGCCGAAACCCGTCACCAGCAGATAGGTATAGCCGACATACAACGCGAACAAGATCGCGCCGAACGCGCGGCTGAACGTTTTGGTTTGCGCCATCAGCACCAGGATCACTGCAGCCCCCAACATCGCGATCCAATCGCGCCACACCATATCGGCCGGCACAGGCACGGTCTTGATCAAGGCCGTGATGCCCAGAATGCCCAGAATATTATAGATGTTGGAGCCGATGATGTTGCCGATCGCCACATCGGAGCGGCCCTTCCAGGCCGCCGCGAGCGAGGCCACCAGTTCCGGCAGCGATGTGCCAACGGCCACAATCGTCAAGCCGATCACCGTTTGCGACATGCCCATGATGGTGGCGAGAGCGATCGCGCCCTTGACCAGAATATCGGCGCCGAAAATCAACAGAGCGAGGCCCCCGATCGCAAACAGCAGCGACAGCAACAGGCTGTCTGGCGACGGATCATGGGAATGGCCCTCGCCCTCATGCATGGCGGCCGACGCGGCATCCGCACCGCCCGCAGGCGCTGTGCGCTCCGCCATATAGGCCGACACGATATAGGCGATCAAACCAGCGACAAAGATCACGCCGACACTGAAATTCAGCTGGTTGAAGATCAGCGCCAGTGCGATCATCAGCACCGAAACGCCAATCATCACCATGCTGTCGCGCTGGATCGCCTTGGGATCCACACTGATCGGCTTAATCATGATCACCAGGGCAAAAATCAGCAAGATATTGCCGATATTTGAGCCCACCACATTGCCAATGGCGATCCCCGGTGCATCGTTGAAGGCAGCATTGATGCTGGTGAGCAATTCCGGCGTCGATGTGCCAAACCCGACCAGCGTCAAGCCGATCATCAGCTCAGACACGCCAAGCTTTCTGGCGACGCCCACCGCCCCGCGCACAACACCTTCGCCGCCCAAGGCAAGCAATATCAAGCCGCCGACAATCTGCAGCGCAATCGTGAGATCCATAATTTCCCCGCGAACTGGTTGACGCGGACGTAGGGTGGCTTGCCCCCTTACGCAATCAGCGCGGGCAGCGGCCTGACGAAGTTGTGAGCGCCCTACTCGCCGCTGACCGCAGCCTGGCCGGTTTCGCCGGTGCGAATGCGGGTGACGCCATCCAGATCGCCCACCCAAATCTTCCCATCGCCGATCTTGCCTGTGCGCGCCGCCGCCGCCAACTGATCCACGATCGCCTCCACCCGTTCGGGCGGCGTGAGGATTTCCACCTTCACCTTCGGCAGCAGCTTCACCTCATATTCGGCGCCGCGATAGACCTCCGTCTTGCCCTTTTGGCGGCCAAAGCCGCGCACTTCCGTCACGGTCATGCCAGAGACGCCGATCTCCTTCATCGCATCCAGCACCGCCTCAAGGCGGCTGGGCTTTATGACGGCGGTGATCAGTTTCATGGCGGCGGGTATCCGATGGCGGCTGGGACGCCAGATTTACGCATTCGCAGAGCGGACGCAAGGGCAGGCCGCCGGTCAAGCCCGATGGACGGCGAACGGCCCATTCGCCTGCGCGATCGGCATCACCTCAAGGGTGTTAATATTGATATGGCGCGGCAAGCGCAGTGCATGGACGATCACCGTCGCCACGTCGTCCGCCGAGAGCGGCTGCATTCCGCGATAGACATTGGCCGCCGCCGTTTCATCGCCGCGGAAACGCACGGCGGAAAACTCCGTGTCGCACATGCCCGGCTCCACCGATGTCACGCGCACGCCGGTACCCAACAGATCGGCGCGCAGATTCAGCGAGAATTGGCGCACAAAGGCCTTCGTGGCGCCATACACATTGCCTCCCGGATAGGGATAATTCGCCGCCACCGACGACACATTGACAATATCGCCGCGCCCCTGCGCCACCAATCGCGGCAACACCGCGTGGGTAAGCCGCGCCACCGCAGTGACATTGGTGTCGATCATGGTTTGCCAATCAGACCAGTGCGCGCTTTGGGCGGGATCAAGCCCCAGCGCGAGGCCGGCATTATTGATCAGCGTATCAACGCCCTGAAACGCCGCCGGAACACCATCGAGCACGGCATCCAGCGCGCCGCCATCGCGCACATCCAGCGCCACCGGATGCAAGCGATCTGGGCCGAAACTGGCCTGCAGCGCCTGCAGCCGCTCCACCCGGCGGCCAATGGCAATAACCTTCCCGCCGGCGCCGATCAATTGCTCCGCCAGCGCACGGCCAAAGCCGGAGGTGGCGCCCGTCACCAGGGCTGTGCGCCCCACCGCCCACATGTGCGATGACGCCGGGTTTGATGATTCATTGCCCATGCGCATTCCCCTTTTTATGATTTTTGTGATTTTTGTGATTTGTGTGGGCGCGCTTGCGCGCGTCATTGCCCGCCCCGACCACGCACCGGCAGAATCGTGACAGTTCCAGAACAGGCGTCGCGCACATCCGCGCCGCATGCGCGCGGCTCGCCTTGCCGCGTCACGCAAAGGCGCACTTCGCGCAGGCGCCCGCCCCGGCATTGCACCGCCACGCCATCGGCGCGCAGACCGGGATTGGCGTCGATAAAGGCCATTTCAACCGCCGCCCCCGTGACGCGCAACGGCTGCGACAAGCCGCGATAGGCTGGCGGGATGGCGATCATATTGACGCTGTCGCGGACCAGCGCGAAATAGGCGCCCGGCTCCATCCCGGTGCAGGCGCCATGCTTGCGCCACTGATGGCGGATCAGCCCACGGCTTGGCATGATATCCAGCATGCCGTCCTGCACCGCATCCGACACGGTGCGGAACCGTGTTTCGCAATTTTCTGGAAAGCCGGTTTCATATTGCGGCCAAAGCCCATGCGTGACGAAGGCAAACGGGCGGCGCCCGTCACACTGCAGCCGATCGCGATCGGCGTTTTCGGGATCAGCGCAATAAGTGGGGCTCCAACTCAATGCCAGGACATAATATTCAAACGTCGCCGCTGTGGATGCGGATACGGGTGCGAGAGCGGGGGCGGGCGCCGCCTGCATGGCGCCGGGATTTTTCGGCTCCAAATCTGCCGGGGCGCAGGCCGACAGACCCACCAGCGCAACAAGACAGACAATCCAGCCGATCATGACGGCGCCCGCTGCGCCGCCCGGTTGGCAGGCATTGCGGGTTTGCGGAACTTCAGGGTCATGCGGTCGCTTTCGCCGACCTGCTCATAGGGGCGGGTATCCCAGGATGGGTCCGGCGGCTGTCCGAGCGGGGCGGTGCGCAGGATCGGCGGCAGCGTCCACACGCCATATTGATGGTTGCGCGTGTCTTTCGGATTGGCGTTCACATCGGTGGAGCCGACAAACACAAAGCCCGCCTCCTCCGCCAGCATCTTCACATAGGCCTCCTGCACATAGCCATCACTGGCGGTCGGATCCTGCAGGCCCACGGGCGAGGCGCGATGCTGCTCGACGCCCAAAATGCCGCCGGGTTTCAGCACACGGAAGAAATCGGCGAACGCTTTTTCGGCATAGCCCTGGATCATGAAGGTGTGCACATTGCGCGCCACAATCACCAAATCGGCGCTGTCGTCGGGGGCGATCGGCCCGGTGTCTGGCCCGAGCGCGCTGATCGTGATCTGGCCAAAGCGCGACGCATCGGCAAAGCGCTGATTGAACTCCGCCAGAAGCGCACGCTGGGCGCTCTTGTCCGTATTCGAAGCAAATCCCGCAACAATCAGGCGCCCGCCATTGCGCGCCAGATACGGCGCCAGGATCGCTGTGTACCAGCCGCGCCCCGGCATCACTTCGACAACGGTTTGCCCCGGCGCGAGGCCGAAAAAGGTCAGCGTCTGTTTGGGATGGCGCCACACATCGCGATCGGGCTCGAGCCGCCACGGGCCGGCAATCGCCCAATCGAGCGAGCCTATGGGCGCAGCATCGATGACCGCGCCCGATGTCCCTTCCAGCGCGGGCGGCGACGGCTGCGGCTCAGCGGTGCACGCCGTCATCGCCAGCGCCGCCGCCAGAAAAGCCGCGGCGCTGAGCCCGACGCGCATCACCGGGCCGGCTTCACAAACCGCAGCGCCATGCGGTCGCTTTCGCCGATCGCGTCATATTTGCTGCGATCAAAATTCGGATTGGCGGGCTGGCCAACCGGCGCAGTGCGCTTCACCGGCGGCAGCGTCCACACGCCAAAGGGATGATCCTTGGTGTCGCGCGGATTGGCGTACATCTCCGACCGCTCCGCCAACACAAAGCCGGCGCGCTGGGCGCTGTCGATCACGAATTGCTCCGTGACATAGCCGCTTTCCGCCTGCGGATCCTGCGGCCCCGGATTGGCGCGGTGTTCTTCGATGCCCAACACGCCGCCCGGCCGCAACACCGCGAAGGCGTCCGCCAACACCTTGTCCCAGAAATTGTTCGCGATGAAATTGTGCACATTGCGCGCGGTGAACACGACATCCACCGAATTGGGCGCCCCAAGCGGGCCTGAGCGCGGCCCGAAATTCACCACCGTCACATCGCCCCACACGCTTTTGTCGGCCCAGCGTGCTTCAAACCGCGCCCGCGCTTCGCGCGAGGCCTGCACCAAGTCCGGGTTGGAGAGATCGGCGCCGGTGGCGATATAGCGCCCGCCGGTGGCCTTGAGATAGGGCGCGAGAATTTCCGTCCAGTAGCCGCCGCCGGGTGAGATTTCCAGCACCGTGGCGCCGGGACGGACGCCCCAGAAGGCCAAAGCCGCCGCTGGCTTGCGCCACCCATCACGTTCCACATTGGCGGCGGTGCGCTGGGCGCCGGTGATCGCGGCCTCAAGGGCTGCATCCGGTTTGGCCGCCGCCTGCGATGGGGCATTCCCGCTCGGCAAAGCCGCACAGCCCATCGCGGCCACAAACGCCAGCGCCAAAGCCGCTGCTGTACATATCGGTCGCATGATCGCCTCCTTCAAGGATCGCGTGGTGAGTGACGTATGCCGCGCCTCATAACCCAGCCGCGCGGTCTGCGCTACTGCGCGCACACGCCGTTTCGGCGCGGATTGACAGGGCGATGTTGCCGCGCAGATTGACGGCTTACGGCGCAGATCGACGGCGCCATTTCAAGGGGCGGGCTCAAGGGGCGGGCTTCAGGGGCGGGCTTCAGGGGCGGGCCGGTTTTGGGGGCTTGAACCCCGCAAACCGCTTCCCATCTAGCGGTCGTGGGCTGCTCTCCGCGAGGGCCCGCAGGCCAGCCAAGCCGCCGATATTGGGGTTTGGCCGCGCCCACCGAAGCCCCGCCGGTCATCGCGCGGGGCCTGTGATGTCGCTTTGAAAGGACAAACCATGCAACCGAAAGATCTCTCTCCCCTGTACCGGACCTTGGTCGGCTTTGACCGCATTTCGAGCCTGATGGATCAGGCCCTGCGCAATGACGCCGCCCCCGGTTATCCGCCCTTCAATATTGAACAGACCAGCGACGACGACTACCGCATCGAACTGGCGGTCGCGGGTTTTGCGGAAGATGAACTCTCGATCGACTTCAAGGAGAATACCCTGCTGGTCTCCGGGCGCAAGGCGCCGGTCGAAGAGGCGCGCCGCTTTCTGCATCGCGGCATCGCCGAACGCAGTTTTGAGCGGCGCTTCGGGCTTGCCGATTATGTCCGCGTCGATGGCGCAGATCTGGCTAACGGCATCTTGACGATCCTGCTCAAACGCGAACTGCCCGAGGCGTTGAAGCCGCGCAAAATCGCGATTGGCCAAACCGGGCGGGTGGCGACGAAGAAACCGCAGGCCATCGACACCGATGCGGCCTGACCCGCCGCAGCCTATGACCACATCTCCCCCAACTGCATGACTTGCAGCGCCCGGCCTGGACAGGCTGGGCGCTTTTTCCGTCAGAAATGTCGCTCGATCGGCACGCCCAGCGCCCGCACGGCGTTCGCAATGCCGGGCTTCGGCGCGACAAGAATGATCGACCGCGCGCGGGCAAACACCGCAATGTCGTGGGCGCTGTCGCCGGCATAGGCAAAGCCCTCCGAAAAGCGCTGCACAAGACGCGCTGCTTTGGCGGCGCCAATCAGATTGGTTTCACCGTCGCTGCCTTCGATACTGTCGAAGAGCGCCAGCGGCGCCGCCAGCGCTTCGGCATGCGCCTGATCGGCCCCGGTGATCAGATGCAGCGCCCGCCCGCGCGCCTTTTCTTCCTTCAACCAAGCAAGAAACGGGGCACGCCACGACATCGCCGGCGCCGCCCCGGCTTGCGCAAGCGCGCGCTTGAACCCGGCGCGACGCCCAGCAATCAGCAGCGGCAGCGCGGCAAGCGCTGCAAAGGGGTGGGCGAGCGCCGCCGATCTCGACACATCGCCCGCAATCAGCGTGCCATCCAGATCGACCGCGAGGGGCCAATCACTCATGGCGCATCGGGTGCGCCATGATGATCGCGGGCGTGATCTGCGTCATCGTCGTCGCTGTCGTGATCGCCGCCAGACTCGATTTCGCTCTCGCTTGCGCTTTCATCGTCAGACGCCGCCTGATCGGGGCGCACCCGCGGCGCCAGCGGCCCCGCGCAGCCCGTCTCGTCCAAAAGCCGCTGCAAGTCCTCGTGGGCGATCAGCGCCATGCGCTTGCGGCGCAAATCAGTGAGTGATTTGGCGGCATATTTCTGCGGCGCCTGGGTGAAGTCGCCGCCCGGCAGCGCGACGGTGAACGCCTCTTCGCGTTTCACCGCAACGAAATTCGCCACACTCCATGGCAAGTATAGCGCGCCGATTTCTTCCGCGATCAGCGGCTTCAGCGTTGGCCACACATCACGCAGCGGTTCAAACGGCCCCTGCACGGATGCGCTATCCATGCGCGCAATCCAGGCGACAGTGTGCGGCGCGCGCGCACACAGGATGGCGCCGGGCGTGGGATCGGACAGCAATTGCCCAAGCTGAGCCGAAAGCCCAAAATCGGCCAGGCACGGGCGCTGGCCAAACAGATAAGGCCGCCCGTTCAAATGCGCTTCCACAAGGCCGATCAGGCGCGCAAACGAGGCTTCGATCACCGGCGCGGCGGCGGGGCTGGAACCGACATGGTGCAGCCGCCCGATCATCCGTGTGCGGATGGCCTCAACAGCGCCCTCGGGCGCGGCCTCGCCGTCATAGATCATCGCCACGATCCGTTCAGCCGCGCTGGTTTGATCGGCCTCGTGGCTCCAGCGATAATGGAACATCGCCTTATTGACCCACTCATCGGCATAATCCTCGATCAGCGCCGCCAGAAACTGCAGCGCCTCATCATCCGGGCGGATCGTGGGCTCTGGGTTTTGGGCTTCGAGTTTTTCGATGATCGGGGTGGAATCCTGCAGGGCGAAATCATCCGACCCGACCAGCACCGGAACCAATGGCAGCCGCGCAAAGCGGGCGAACTCGGCCTGGCGGGCGGCGGTGCGCGGCAGCCAGACATGCTCGATGCCCTTGAAGCGCAGATAATTGCGCACCTTGATCGAGTAAGGCGACAGGTCGGCGCCATAGAGGCGATAGGGTCCAGGCATGGTTTCCTCACGGTCGCAGCGCCGCTCAGAGTGAGCGGTTCGGGCGGTCTTTTCAGTGCAGGTGGGATTAGGCGCGCCCGCGCTCTGTAGCAAGCCGTTACCGGGCGATGACGCCAGCGCCACGACAAGAGATACCACGCGCCTCAGGAAAAACTGTCCCGACGGACAAAAACAGCTTGTCGTGGGTGCAGCCAACTGAAAATCAATCGCCATGCTCTAAGGGTAACGCCATGCAGCCCGTCCCCTTTCCCCGCCCAGCCCTCGCTGGCGCAGCGCCCGCCCTTGGCGGCCAAGGGGGAGACGTGTTGGACACGGATGACCGCGCGGGGGTCCCCGCATGGCAATGGGGGATTGCGCTGGTCGGCCTGTTTGCGGTCGGCGACCCGTGGGTTTCGATTAACAAGACTTGGGGCGGAGACGATCCTGCGCCCTGGATCCGCACTTTGTGGATCGTATTCTATGCGCTGTTCCTGCCGCTGCTGTTGGCCAATCTGGCGAACATCGGGCGCGTTGCGCTGCGGACGCCGATCTTGACCTTGCTGGCGATTGCGGCCTTGGCGTCGACGCTGTGGAGTATTTTGCCGGAGGTGTCGTTTCGCCGCGCGATTGGCGTTTTGTACTGGCTGGCCTTTGCCTATGTGATCGCAGCGCGTTTCAGTTGGCGTCTGCTGATCAAACTGATTGCGTTGGCTTATCTCGGGATGGCTGTGTGCTCGTACGTGATGATCGTCGGCTTTCCCGACATCGGCATTCACAGCCTCGATCATCCCGGCGCGTGGCGCGGCGTGTGGACCCACAAAAACCAGACCGGCGGCCATATGGCGATCGCCTTTCTGGCAAGCCTTGGGGCGGCTTGGCTGTATCCGAAACAGCGCCGCCTGTTTGTGTTTGCAGCGCTTTTGGCGCTGTCGCTGATTGTGATGTCGCGCTCGGCGACGGCGCTGGTGTCATCGCTGCTGGTATTGGGATTTTTCGGCTTCATCGCGCTGATCCGCACCGGCGCGGTGATTGCGATCGTGACCATGGCGGCGGCGGCGGTCGTGGCCTTGGTGATTGGCGGTGTGTTGTTGTTGGCGCCGGACATGTTGTTCTCCGCGATTGGCCGCGACATGACATTCACCGGCCGCACCGACATTTGGCGCTTCGTCGTCACCAGCATCGAGCAAAGTCTGTGGCTTGGATACGGGTATGGCGCGTTTTGGGAAGACCCGACGGGCCCGGTCTGGTGGGTGCGGGCAGGTGTTGGCTGGCTGGCGCCCAACGCGCACAATGGCTGGCTTGAATTAACCCTCGGCCTCGGCCTAATCGGGCTTTTCGCTTTCGCTTTGGTGTTTGGGTTAGCGTGCGGGCGTGGGATTTTGGCGTTCACACACAAAGAAGCCGGCTTGTTCGCACCGGGTTTCCTGCTGCTGTTTGCGATCCAATCGTTTGGCGAAGGCTCGGTGGTGGAAGACAACAATCTGATCTGGACGCTGTTTACGATTGTCGCCGCGAAACTGGCGCTCGATCGATCGCAACCGCAATACGCAGAGGGGCATGGACCATGATTGGAAAACTGGTGCGCCAAGTTTCATCGCGCGCGCGTGAACGCCGGGGCGCGCAGTTTCTTGAACTGATGCGCCTGAAGCCGCATCACCGCGTGCTCGATCTTGGCGGCGGCGACGGCGGTCATTTTCACGCCATCGCGCCGGCGCACAAAAATGTTCTGGTGGCCGATTATCTGGAAAGCGACCTTGAGCGCGCGCGCACGGTTTATGGCTATCAGACGCAGCAGATCGACGCCTCCAGCGGCGCACTGCCCTTTGCGGACAAAAGCTTTGATGTCGTGTTCTGCTCGTCGGTGATCGAGCATGTCACAGGCCCGAAGGCCGATGTGTTGGCGATGAACGACAACGCCCGCTTCGACGCCATCGCCAAAGAGTGCCAAGCACGCTTTGCGGCTGAAATTCGCCGGATCGCCAAATCCTATTTCGTGCAGACGCCGCATCGCCGCTTTCCAATCGAACCACACTCCATGCTGCCGCAGCCGGTGATCTATCTGCCCCGCGCACTGCAACGCGCTTTGATGCGCACGATTGCGCCGGTCTGGATCGCCAAGGTGCAGCCGGATTGGCGCCTGTTGGACGAACGCGATTTGTCTGACCTGTTTCCAGACGCCGCGATTGTGCCAGAAAAAATGGCCGGGATGACCAAATCGCTTGTTGCGGCGCGGGTATGAGCCGCACACACTGGTGCGCCATGGATCGGTTGATGGCGGGGGTTGGTGACATCATGCGTTTTGAGACTCGCGCCAAAGCGTTTGCTGCGATCTTGGCGACATTCGTTGTGGCGTGTCAGGCGCAGCCCGCGCAAAGCCAGGCGTCCGCTTTGCCGCAACAACCGCCGATGAGCGCGGCGCGCTGCATCAATATCTCCAACGCCTTGGAGGCGCCGCGCGAAGGCGATTGGGGCCATCCGATCCGCTTGAGCGATATGGCGATGATCAAGGCCGGCGGCTTTGACAGCGTGCGGGCGCCGATCCGCTGGGATCACCATGCCGGCCCCGCGCCCGACTATCGCATCGCGCCCGCGCATATGGAGCGCGTGGCCGAAGTGGTGGATGCGGCGTTGGATGCGGGCCTGCACTTCATCCTCGATGTGCATCACTATGATGCGCTGTATGAGCGCCCCGCAGCCGAACGCGCGAAATTCATCGCCATCTGGCGCCAGATTGCCGCGCGCTTTGCCAATTATCCGCCCGGCCTGATCTTTGAACCGATCAACGAACCGCGCGGGCCCCAGATGACGCCTGATATGGTCTATCAGCTGAACGCCGATGCGTTGGCGGCAATACGCCCGCTGCATCCGGCGCGGCTGGTGATCCTTGGCGGGCCGAATTGGAATTCGATTGAAGGCTTGCGACAATTGCGCCTGCCGCGCGATCGCAATCTTGCGGTGACGTTCCATTATTATGAGCCGTTTGAATTCACCCATCATATGGCCGTGTGGATGGATCCCAAGCCGCGCTTTGAACGGCGCTGGGGCACGCCTGCTGATCGCGAAAAAATACGCGCCGATTTTGCCGCAGCCGGCGCGATTGCGCGGCGGTTGGGCGTGCCCCTGTTTTTGGGCGAATTTGGCGTGAACAAACAGATTCCGCTCGATCAGCGCGCTTTGTGGGTGCGCGAAGTGCGGCGCAATGCCGAGGCGATTGGCGCCAGCTGGTGCCACTTTGATTTCGTCTCCGAGTTTCCGATGCTCAATGATGCGCGCACGACCTGGTTGGGCCCCATGGTGTCGGCCTTGCTGGATCAGCCGGTGCGCCAGCCAACGCGGCCCCAACCGCCGCCCCAACCACCGCCGTGGGGCTCGGTGCGGTGACGATTACCCGCAGCCGATTGCACGCGTCGGCGTGAGCACCCAATCCAGCGGCTGATCGTGCGGTTCCACCGGGATCGCATCCACGGCCTGCGCGTCAAACGCCAAACCGATCGCGATAATTGCCCGGCGCGTGCGCAGCGCCGACAGCGTGCGGTCGTAATGCCCCTGTCCGTACCCGATGCGCCCGCCGCGGCGATCAAAGCCCAGCAGGGGAACAAGCACGATGTCGGGCGTCATCAGCGGTGCAGTCGCGGGCGGCTCCCGCACGCTGAAGCGGCTCTTGATCAGGTTGCCAGGATCGACATGGGCGCGAAAGCTGAGGCCCGCATCGGGGTGCTGCGGCGTCACGGGGATGCACAGATGGGCGCCGCGCGCGGCCAGCGCCTGCATCAGGGGTGCGGGGTCAATCTCGGTGCGAAATCGCACATAGCCCGCCACCACAAGGCCCTGCACCGCAATCGCCGGCCACAGCGCCGCAAGCGCGGCGCCGGCATCCGGCGCGGTTGCCCCCGCAGCGGCGCGACGATCGGCCAACAGGGCCCGGAGAGCAGCTTTGTCCAGCATCGACAGACAGCATCGACAGACAGCATCGACAGACAGCATCGACAGGCAGCATCGACAGGCAGCATCGACACACAGTGGACGGCGCCGCCTGCGCCGTGGCGCGATCACATCCCCCTCGGACCCTAGCATGCTAGGTGGGCGCCAGGTGCGCTGTCCTGATCTTGGCCCTTGGTTGGGCGGGCCACAGTCCAGAGCAGAGCCAGCTCCCGGAGGAGAATGTACGGTCCCCGGGATGTGTTTGGCCACGCACGCTGCAGCAGCCGTCCGACGCGAATGGTACGCGCCTTTGCCACCGCCAGCAAGCCACAAGGCCGGTTTCTCTGTGGGGCCGCAGTCTCACTGCCGTGTTGTCTAACTTACATGTTCAGGGGTTTGGGATATGGGCCATGCTTGTTGACCCGCATCTCGGACGGCAAAACCGCCATCACCAACAACACAAGTGCGCCCAAATACGGGATCAGGCCAATTAGGATCATCCAGCCGCTGAGGCCGATATCGTGCAGACGACGGACCAAAATCGTGATGGCGGGGATAAACGCCCACAACGCGAACAACAGAGACGCAGCAATCAAGATGGCGCCCGATATTGTAACCGGACTGCCGTTCCAATCTCTGTAACCGTTGCCTTGCAAACCGGTCATATACAGCACATAGCCTGTTACCAGAAAACCAGAGAGAATCAGATAATAAAAGAGAATAAAGCTCCAATACTCTTTGCGTCGAGCGCGCCCCTCGCCATCGATGA
>JBIKVO010000286.1:0-4483 GCA_044356795.1 Caulobacterales bacterium | reverse complement strand
GCGATTGCAGACTGTCTTGACGCCCCTTGGCGCCCGCGCTTGTCCTCGATCTCACCCAAAGCATCCCAAAGCGCGCGGTCCGTGACCGGCCCTGCGATGCCGATGGCCAACGCATGCCGATGGCCAACCCATGCCGATGGCCAACCCATAGAGTTCGATTTGCCGCCCCGATCACCCAGCCGAGCCCGCGGTGCTTTGAATCACCCTGTGCGCTGGCAAAACCAGACCAGCGCCAAACCCTCTCACCCAGACCGCTTGGGCTTTTTCGGCCCGCCCTTCTCCACCCGTTTGCGCAGGATTTGCGACGGCCGGAATGTCACAACACGGCGTGGCGTAATCGGCACCTCCAGACCGGTCTTGGGGTTGCGCCCAACCCGCTCACGCTTGGTGCGGATAACGAAATTGCCGAACCGGGCCAGCTTGACCTGCTCGCCCTCTATCAGGGCGCGTTCAAGCTCACCCAGCACATCTTCCAATAGCGCGGTCGCCTCGGCGCGCCCGAGGCTCGTGCGCTCGGCGACGGCCACTATCAGTTCAGCCCGGGTCACAGCCTTGCCCACCATCCACCGTTCCTTGGTTCACTGCCCTTGGTTCACTGCTCTTGGTTCACTGCTCTTGGTTCACTGCGTGCGCGCTACCGACGCGCAATGCTTGCCCAAATTACGCGAAAAATCCATCGAGTCAGCAGAATATGGAAAAGATTCTCAACAATTTCGCGGGACCGCGCGTGCCGGTCGCCACGCTTGCTGCGCAAGCCGCGAAATGCTGTTGCGAACTATTCGCAAAAGTCTATAGCCAAAGCGAGACCCAAGCGACCGATCGGAGACCTGGACAATGGCGCATGCACCGCAATCACAGCGTGCCACGCTTTTGCTTCGCTTGTGCGCCGCTGCGGCGGCGGGGGCGGCGCTTTTGGCGGCAACCGGCTGCAGCCCGACGGCCCAACCCGCAGCGGAGAAGCCTACAATCAATGTGTATTCCGCCCGTCACTATGACGCCGACGACCGGTTGTTTAAAGCGTTCGAGACGGCGACCGGCATTAAACCCCGGGTGCTGTCGATGGAGGGACCACAGCTTCTGCAACGCCTCAAGGACGAAGGCGATCAAACCTCGGCGGACGTGATTTTGATGGTCGACGCGGGCAATCTCACTCGGCTGGTCACCGAAAATCTGGTGCAGGGCGTACAAGCAGCCGATCTAGAGGCCCGCGTGCCAGCGTCCCTCAGGGACCCAGAGGGCCGCTGGTTCGGATTGACGAAACGTTTCCGCGTGATCGCCTACGCCAAGGACCGCGTGCGCCCGGACGAGGTTGCAACGATGGACGCGTTGACCGGAGCGCGCTTTAAAGGGCGGATTTGCGCCCGCACCTCTACCAATATCTATAATCTGTCGATGATGGCGGCGCGGATCGCACGCGAGGGCGCTGAGAAAGCCGAAGCATGGGCGCGCGGCGTGGCGGCAAATTTCGCGCGCGCACCGCAGGGCAACGACACCGATCAGTTACGCGCCGTAGCGGGCGGCGTATGCGATGTGGCGATCGTCAATCACTATTATGTCGTGCGGATGCAGGCTTCAAATGATCCGACGGACCGTGAGGCCGGCGCGAAAATCGCCGTCGCCGTTCCCGATCAGGGCGAAGCCGGCATCGGCGTGCATCGCAACATTTCCGGCGGCGCGGTCGGACGGTTTGCGAAAAACCGCGACGCCGCCATCGCCCTGCTGACATTTCTGGCGAGCCCGCAAGCGCAGGCCGAAGTCGCCGCCCTCAATGATGAGTTTCCCATCGACACGCAAACGCCGGTTCCGCCAGCCCTTGCCGCCCTTGGGACGATCAAAGAAGATCCAACGCCGATGACCAGCTATGGCGACCGTCAATCGCAAGCACAAAGCCTGTATGAGCGGGCGGGATGGCGCTAGAGGACCACGCACCGCCGCTTCCCCTCCGTGCTGATCGCGCGGCGCGGTCCAGTGATGCATCTCGCGCCCCGCGCGGATGGAGCGTCAGCGCCATCGTGTTGACGATTGCAACGATTGTGTGTGCAGCGCCCGCGCTGGCGGTGCTGATCCAGGCCGGTTTCGTGATCGCGGAGCGCGGCGCCGCTCTGACCGATCCGCTGTTGCTGGATGCGGTGTGGGGCACAGTCGCGCTGGTGGTTTTTGGCGCGGCGGGCGCCACGATTTTGGGCGCGTCAGCGGCGTGGCTGATCAGTCATTGCCATTTTCCAGGACATGGCGTTTTGAGTTGGGCTTTGGTGTTGCCCCTGGCGGCGCCAGCTTATGTTCTGGCCTACGCATATGGCGCCTTGACGGGGCCGCTTGGCCCTGTGCCGATCGGACTATCGGGCGGTGTTGGCGCAGTATTTGTCTACACGATTGCATTTTATCCGTACGTGTATATCGCCGCGCGCGCGGCGTTCGCCACTCAATCGGTGTGCGCGGTGGAAGCGGCGCGCTCGCTTGGCGCTTCACCTTGGCGCGCACTGATAACGATCACTGGCCCGCTGGCGTGGCCGGCGATCGCTGCTGGCGCAGCACTGTGCGCAATGGAAATTTCGGCTGATTATGGCGCCGCCTCCTATTTCGGCGCGACAACACTTTCGACAGCGGTTTTCCGCGCTTGGAACGGGCACGCAGACACGGGCCTTGCGGTGCAGATCGCCGCGATCCTGTTGGTGGGCGCGGGTGTTTTGATGCTGGGAGAGAGACGCTTGCGCGGGGCGCGCGCATTTTCCGGCGGCTCGACGCGTTGGCGCGAAACGCCGAGTCTGATTCTGGGCGGCTGGAAAGGCCTTGCAGCAAGCGGCTTTTGCATCGGGCTTGTCATGGCGGGCGTCGGATTGCCGGTGGTGTGGCTGATCCGGCTTGCCGCGTTTGGACCGCCGGATCAATGGCAGACACTGCTGGATCCCCTTGGCAACACGCTGGTGCTGGCGACGATGGCCGCGATTGCCACATTAGCGGTCAGCGCGCTGATCGCGATGCATGCGCGTCGGCGCTTTGGCAACGTAGCGGCGGCGGCGGCGACCGCTGGATATGCCGCGCCCGGCGCCGTGATGGCGCTGGGCGGGTTGATGGTGATGGCGGCGGCGCGCGAAGCAGGCCTGGTGGGCGGGCTTGGCGCAGGCCTCGCTTTGCTGATGCTGGTGTGGATCTATGTTGCGCGGTTTGCAGCCGCCGGTGTTGGCCCAATCGATGCAGCGTTGCACGCAGTCACGCCGCGCTATGTGCAGGCCGCACGCACACTTGGCGCTTCGCGCATGCGCAGACTGTTTGCCATTGAAACGCCGATCGCAGCGCCCGGCGTGATTGCCGCCGGCCTGATCCTGTTTGTGGAAGTGCTGAAGGAGTTGCCCGCAACTTTGATCTTACGTCCGTTCGATTTCGACACCCTTGCTGTGGTTGCCCATCAATACGCATCCGACGACCGGTTGAATGCGGCCGCGTTGCCGGCGCTGATGATTCTGGCTGCAGGACTGCTTCCCGTGATGGTGATGATGAAGCGGCTGTCGAAGGCGCGCGCGGGCGCAGAGCAAACACCGACCCCATGACGCCGAAGGATCTTATTTTCACCAGCCTCACCCGGCGCTATGGCGCCGACACGGTGCTCGACGCCGTCAGCTTCATCGCGCCGGCGAGCGGCGTTACAGCGATTCTTGGCGCATCGGGTTCGGGCAAAAGCACCCTGCTGCGCCTGGCTGCCGGCCTTGAACGCCCCGATGCCGGAACCATCGCACTCGGCGACGACATGCTGTCGAGCGCACAGACGTTTATCCCGCCTGAGGCGCGCCGCATCGCCATGGTGTTTCAGGATTATGCGCTGTTTCCGCATCTGACATTGGCCGGCAATGTGGCCTTCGGCATGACGGCAACCCCGCGCGCCAACCGTTCGCGAGAAGCCCGCGATTGGTTGGACCGTGTCGGGCTTGCACATCGGGCGCAGGCGTTCCCGCATCAATTGTCTGGCGGCGAACAACAACGCGTTTCGCTTGTGCGGGCTTTGGCGTCGCGCCCGCGGGCGGTGCTGCTGGATGAGCCCTTCTCTGGCCTTGATCGCGATCTGCGTTGGTCATTGCGCGAAACGACATTATCGACACTGCGGGCCGCGCGCATGACCGCGATCTTTGTCACGCACGACGCTGAAGATGCGATGGTGTCGGCCGATCAAATCGTCATTGTCCATGCGGGTAAAGTGATTCAGGCTGGCGCTCCGCGCGTGGTCTATGACGCACCCACAAGCCTGCGCGCAGCGCTTGGCCTGGGTCCTGTCAATGTATGGCGCACCCGCGCACAATCAGGCGCAGCGGCAACGCCGATCGGACCTTTTGCTTGCCCATTTGCAGATGGCGCAGAGGTGGTCGTTGCGATCCGGCCCGAAGCGCTCACTGTGAAATCCGGAGGCGCAATCGCTGTGATGGATCGCCGCCCCAGCGGCGCGATGGATCAGGTGATGCTGGCCGTCGGCGATCAAATCTGGACGGCCTAT
>JBIKVO010000321.1:0-4070 GCA_044356795.1 Caulobacterales bacterium | reverse complement strand
TGGCGCGCCCGCAACCAAGCCTGATTTCTGATATCGAAGAAGAGATCACCCTTGGCCTTCATGTCTCAGACGTTGCCGTCTATCGCTGGAAGACCACCTACGCTGATTGGAAGGCAGACAGCCTGCGCGACGAACTGCGCAATGAGGGCGAGGCTGCGATCGCGCGGCGGTATCTGCGCCAGATCCGCGACACATGGCCAAACGCCGAGCCTCAAGAACAAACACGGTTTGAGGACGAGCCGACATCAAACCGGCTCGTTGTGCATGAATGCTACCGCCTGCCCGGCCCCTGGCGCCTGCGTGACGATCGCCAGATCGAGTTTTCCAGCAAGGACTATTTCATCACGCCGGAACTGGTGCGCCTTGATTTGTTGTCGCGCACAACGCCGATCTATCTTGCTCGGCCGCGCAGCATCGCGCGCAGGGTGCGGATCAATGCCCCCTTCGCCAAAGGCGCAACGACCTGGGACCGCAGCGTCGATTGCGACGCCATGCGCTTCACCAACAGCCTGACAACAGAACGCCCCGGGGTTTTCGTCCTGCGCCAACGACTGGACATCAGAAGCGACACGATGAGCGGCGCCGATGCGGGCGTTTACGGCCGCGTGACCGATGAGATGGGGCGGTCCGACCTCGTATTTGCGATGTTGGCGCGCAACGACAAGGTCGTCGCTCCCGGCGCCCAGTCGATCGGTTCGCAAATTTTGTCGGTGTTGGGCTTTTTGGCTGCGCTCGGGGCGGTCGCTGTGCTGTTCGTCGCCTACGCGCCCCGCTGAGACAGCAACCTGAAATCAGTGATGGTCGGCGTCGTCCATGGCTGGATCATAGACAAAGCGCCGGTCGCAATAGAGGCATTCGACGAAATCGGCTTCGCCCATGTCATAAAAGACAAGCGGATGCCCCAAGGCGCCGCCGCCATTGCACTTCACCCGCTTATTGCCGGTCTTGATCACTTCAGGGGGATCGATCGTGACGGTGGGCCGAAGCGAAGGCATGGCTGTCCCTGATTGCGCACAGTGAAGAGCTTTCGTACCTAAAGCGCATCGCGCGCTGACGCAACGCGGCGCGCCTCATCTGATTTGATCGAGTTTTCATGTACGGCACTGTCCACCGCCTGCCCGACGCCGCGATTGAAGCGATTGGCCTGGAAAAGACCTACCGCGCCAGCCAAAAATCACCTGCAAAACAGGCCCTGAAAGGCATAGACTTGACGGTGCCCCGTGGCGCCTTTTTCGGTCTTCTGGGCCCCAATGGCGCCGGCAAGAGCACCTTTATCAACATCCTTGGCGGCCTTGTCGTCAAGACTGGCGGCGTCGCCCGAATTTGGGGGGTGGATATCGACGACAACCCCCGCAACGCCCGCGGCGCCATTGGCATCGTGCCGCAAGAGCTGAACATGGACCCCTTCTTCACGCCCTGGGAGAGCCTGGAACTCCAGGCGGGCTATTACGGCGTGCCAAAAGCGGAACGACGCACGCTGGAAATCCTGGAAGCCGTTGGCCTGCTCGATAAAAAAGACGCCTATGCGCGCACCTTGTCTGGCGGCATGAAGCGCCGCCTTCTGGTGGCGAAAGCGTTGGTCCATACCCCGCCCGTTCTGGTGCTAGACGAACCCACAGCCGGTGTTGACGTGGAGTTGCGCCGATCATTGTGGGCGTATGTGAAGTCGCTCCACGCCCAAGGCGTAACAATTGTGCTGACAACGCATTATCTCGAAGAAGCACAAGAGCTGTGCGACACGATCGCGATCATCAATCATGGGCAGGTGATTGCCTGCGAGCCGACGGGACAAATCCTCAGGCGCCTCGATCGGCGAACCTTGGTCATCCACCCTCAAACCGCTTTGAACGCCGCGCCGCCTTCCCTGGCGGGGCCAGATTGCGTGCTGCGTGCGGATGGTTCTCTCGCGCTGTCCTATCGCGCAGCCGACACCACTGTTGAAACCCTGCTGGAACAGGTGAAGGCGGCCGGGATCGCCATCAAGGATCTGGCGACCGAAGAGCCCGATCTGGAGGACGTGTTCGTGGCGCTCACCAGCAACACCTGACTTGCATAAAACACTGCGCCCCCATTTGCGGACCGCGACGCAAACCATGCGGCGGCCTGTTTTACGCAGACGTCAAAAGCTGCAAATTGGCGTGACGCGCATCACCGGGCCGGTTCGCCGTCACGACGATCCCGCTTGACCGCGCAGCGCAACCGGCAAGCATCAAGTTATCCGCCAAGTCGAACGTCTTCGAGCGCCATCGCATCAGGGCCTTCGCGTTCGCCGTTGGCGCGGGTGACAAGCGCGTTGTGGAAAAACGCGGCGACCCGGTCTGCAAACAGGCGCCCATCATTGCTGGAGGCGAATACCAGCCGGCCGAGAGCGGCCATAAAACCCATTTCATAGACCATGCCAACATCGGCGTTGGGGTCATGATAGAGGGTGATCGTGGCGATGATCGCATCGCACTCGCGCATCATGCGTTGCAAGACGTCATCAATGGCCAGCCCTTGGCTGACTGTGTCCGCATGCGGACCGCAGTAAACCTATTCCCTTGCGCAAACGCCGATCAAGCCATGCGCCGCAGAGATATCTTTTTTTGCGTGCGCCCAATGCCCAGGCGTGCGGGTGAACACCTTAAGGCCCCCCCAGACCACTGCGTGTCATGGCCCCTCCACAAGAATGCCCCGCGCACGCAACAGCGCCGGCAATCCATCCGGCCCCGCCATGTGCGCCGCCCCAACCGCCACAAAGACATCACCGCTGGAGGCCAGCATGGCGTTGATCTGATCCACCCACTTTATGTTCCTTTGTTTAATCAGCACCTCGTAAAATTGTGGACTGACGCCGTTAAACTCCGCGATGAGCGCCTCTCCAAGCGCCTCAGCCTCGCCCCGCGCCCACAGCTGGTCAATTCTCTCAAGCGTTGCCTTGCCATTTTCGACATCCGACAGGGTTTGTCGGAACGCCGCCATCTCTGTCTCTTCCGTGAATGTTTGAAAAAAGCGAATGTGATCGGCTGTTGTTTCCAAGCCGGATATCGCCAGCCCATGCTGGCGCGCGACGCCCTCCAACACGGCTTCAACGCCCTGCTCTGGGGTCGCCCCGCGGGCGCGCAATCCGCCATAACCCAGCCATAGGCTCACAATCCACGGGCGAAACGGCTCCAAAGCCACAGGGTCAAGCCCGACCTTTTTCGCCGCCGCTGCAAAGCGCCCGCGATCCTCCGGCGTCAGGCGGCTCGACAGAGTCACGCCCGGCGGGTTGCGCCCAGCCGCCAGGGTCGCCGCGGCGGACGCCTCATTGCGGCCTTCCGCGGGATCAAGCTCGAAAACCAGAGACTCCGCTTGCGCCAAGGCGGCGTCAATCGCCGCGCTGCGCCAGCGCACATGGCTTGGCAGCACATGCACCGTGCCGAGCATCCAGATGCGACTGTCTTCGTCCCGCACGAGCCACAGAGCAGGCCCAGGATCCGCCAGCGCGTAAGGGTGGGATGCCGGGGGTAACGGGGCGCCCTGCGGCTGCGCACAGGCGCTCAGCGCCGCCCCCATCAAGACAGCGCCCAACGCCAAACGCCATCCCGAACGCAGCTTAGCGCTTGGGCGGAACGACGTCGCCTGTCTTGACCTTGAGGTAATAGGTCCAACTTGTTTCATTCGGGCGGGGGTCGTTGATCGGCGGCGGGTTGCGATAATCAGGGTAATTGCGCGCAACCTCATCACGCATCAAGGGCGATACATCGTCCCAATTCATCAGCTTGCGCCCAGCTGTATGGAAATACAGCATGCCTTCGCGGTCGCCCATACGCATCCAGGGCAGCCAATCTGAGATCCGCGTCCAGCCAACTTTCGAATCCGCAGAATTGACGCTCAAATTCACAAGATCGGCGCTGTCGCCCATGAAATTGAACATTTCAGTGGCGTGGTACTTTCCACCGACCTCATCCTGATAGGCCCCTGCGAGAGGATTATTGTAAAACAAGGGGATTGTTGTGGTCTGGAACCAACTGGCGCCAATCGTTGCGCCTGTCCAGCGCGTCGGCGACCCATCGCGGCGGCGGGTGGTGAATTCACCATTCACAGGA
>JBIKVO010000284.1:0-4484 GCA_044356795.1 Caulobacterales bacterium | reverse complement strand
TCGCGAAACGGCGCGCCGTTACGCCAAGCGCCAGGTTTACACGCCAAAATCGGCACATAATGCCACGGATCATAGATCGTCTTGTCACGGGTAAAGCAGCGGGGATGATCGGCGACGATCTCGCCATCGCAAAGAATAACGATCCTCTCGGCGCTTGCGCGCAGCTGCAACGGCCGACGCGCGGCCTTGCTCATGACTGAGTATTTGTTGCGGTCGTAGGTGACCAGGCACAGTGCGTTTGCGCTGGTGTCGCGCTCTTGGAAGCCGGCGAAGGGCGCTGGCAATGGCGATAGAAATGGCAGCTCGCGCGCGAATACCTCGTCGATCGTGAAGCCGCGCTCGTCAGGATGAGTGTGCGTGGCGCAAAGCCGCCGGCATTCCGATTCCAGATACTCATTCAGCTCGGTCAAAGAGGCGACATGCAGCGTCGGCTTGAAGATCCGCTCGCGCGAAACACCCACTTGGCGCTCGACTTGTCCTTTTTCCCACCCCGCCGCCGGCGTGCAGGCGGTCGGCGTGAAGCGATAGTGATCCGTGAGCAGCAGAAACCGCCGATTGAAGGTGCGATCCTTGCCGACAAACACGAGATCCACCGCCGTCTTCATAGTGTCGTACACGCCGCGTGACGGCACGCCGCCGAAAAAGGCGAAAGCTTTATCGTGCGCGTCGAACACCATTTCCTGCGTCTCGCGCAGATAGGCGCGAACATAGAACTGGCGGCTGTGCGCGAGACGCACTTGCGCCACCTTCACCGTCGTCGTCGCGCCCGCCAGCACAACGGTCTCGTGGCTCCAGTCAAACTGGAACGCCTCGCCCGGTGCAAATGACAGCGGGATAAACGCGCTTGCCGGCGGCGTCGGCTTGGTCTGCGACTGCCATTTCAGCGCGAAGCGACGGACTGCGTCATGGCCGCCCGAATAGCCCTCACATTGCAGCAGATCGAAGATGCGCGTCAGCCTCAATCGGTCTTTCTTCGGCCGCGCCGCATCCGCTTCCAGCATCGCCTCTAGCCGCGCTGCGAAGTCTGCCATTTTCGGCATCGGTTGGCGCTGGCGTTTCGCATAAGTCGCATCCGCCGTCTCCGCGCGAATGACGCTGCGCGCAAAGCCGCGCGACACCTCAAGCTCCTTTGCGATCCGTTTAATCTTCCTGCCGGCGGCGTACGCCGCACGCACTTCCATCCGCTTGTCCACGCCGTGCATCCTGATCCCGATCGCTGCTCTCACGCCCAGCGATCGCGCATGACAGAAAAGGATAAGTGGTCATTTTTCGACGCCGATCACCCCAACGAAGGGGTCAAAATTGCACGCCGGGGAACACGCCATTCTCTCGGTCGCCACATCCGAACGCGGGAAGCGCGACGACGGCGCCAGTGGGGGCGAATGGGCCGAGCGCACCTACTGGCATCGCGTGGCGGGGTTCCCGCCGGCCAAGGTCGAACGCATCGAAGCGCAAGTGCAGAAAGGCACGCGCGTGCGGCTCACCGGCCAGGTCCGCCCCAGTTCCTACGAGACCGACAAGGGCCAGACCCGCTATGTCATCGAGTTCGAGGTCGGGCCGTTCGGGGATCTGGAGGTGCTGGCGCGGGGGAAGGCGCGGGGGAAGGCGCGGAGCGAAGTCGCCGGGCCCACCACGGCGAAGCGCCAAACCCGGCGCAAGGGTGCAGCGCCCGACGAAAGCGATGTGGCGGCCTGAGCATCCGGCGGGGCCGTCACGGACCCGCCCATTTCTCTGAACCAGTCATCGGTAACAATGCTGACGAACGGGGATTTCTCGCCGGTTCCAGTCCTTCGTAATAGCGAGATGCCCCTAGCGATTCACGATCTCGCACGACGTCGGCTGGGCCTGCACGCGGAAGCGGTATTGCTCGCCGGCGGGGACGCGGACATGAACCTCCTCGCCCTCGGCGAGCGCATAACGGATCACGAAATCATTTGGCCGCCGGCACGGGCGCATCGAACTGCGATAGGTCGCGCGATGCACGCGGCCCGGACCCATCCCCATCGACACCATGCCGCTCTGGCTGACCGTGGCGGTCGCGTGCGCGGCCCCGGCAGCGATCGCGGCATCGTACTCGACCGCGCTAATCTGCGGGCAAGCGATCGCCGGCGCGTTGGGGGGGGCGCGTAACTCGGCCCGCACGCTGCAAGCGCCAGGCAAGTGACAACGCACTTGAGCAAGCTGGTCTTGATATTCGTCTCCCCCGCCTTCAACATCGATACCCGCTGTCTTCACGCAAACACGCTTGGATAACGCACCGACACGCGCATGCCGCGCGCCGCACTTGCCACCGGCTCAGGGCACGGTCGAATAACGCAGCCTCAGAACGTTATCGTCCTCGTTGCTTTCGCGCAGGCTGTTTTCGGGATCGAGGCGGATTTCCAAAATGCCATCGCGGGTGCAAGCGAGCGGCGGCAAAATTACGATCCACTGGTAGCCTTGCGGGAGCGGAGTGCCCCTCATCCGATCTGTGCCGATGGGCGCCCCATTCGCATAGCGCGGCTGATCGAGGGTATCGACAAACGAAACTCTCGAAATGAACGGACCAGAATTGACACGGACGTACGCTGCCGGATTGGCGACGCGGGTGGTGTGCACTGCGATCGCAAACAGAGCCGACACATAGGCGTCCTGCGGTTGCGGACAGTAGCTGTTGGAGGGGAACTGGATCGCACCAGTCACGGTTTGAACATCGCGGATGATTATGGGGTTGTTGAAGATGGTAATATTCGCGATTGACACTCGGGGTTCGACGAAACGGAAACCTCCGGGATCTGGCCGCGGTGGCGGCGGCACCGGAGATAGTTGCGTGTACAACACGTCCCCGAACGCCAGGTTCGGCAGCGTCAGGTGACCTGGCGCGGGCGCGCGGATTGGGGCTACGCTGATGCAGCTGTGGTCGAATGCCTGCGCGGCGCTGCGCGCCAAGCCGTTCACGACATAGACGACATTGTGCTGGCCTTGTGCGCCGGCCACCGTCACGCGCCGAGCCACGCGCGCGGCGCCATTCTCGACCCTCGCCGTTTGCGCCCCGAGGGAGACGCCGTCGACCAACACCTCAACCTGCACTGGCCCAGGCCGCACCGGATCAGGCGCGATCGTGAGCAGCGCATTGACCAACATGTTCGCGCTTTGCAGGTCGCTGGCGCAGCGCAGGTCGCCAGTGGAAAATTCCACCACCGGCACGACGGATTGTCGTGGCATCGGCCGCAGCGGATCCTGGGTGCGTACCGTTGGCGCCGGCATTTGCGGCTGCGGCGGGGTTTGCTGCGGAGGCGGAAACTGCGGCGTCTGCGCCAAGGCAAAACCGGTAAACGCCGCGAAGGCAGCGGCAACTGAGGCAATCTTCTTCATGGCCACCTCTCCGCTTGCGAAATGTCGCCATTTCTCGGGGCCAAGTCTAGCAAGTCGACCGATTATGGCAAGCCGCGTCTCCCGTCATCAGACCCACGATCGGGGACCATTGGCCGCCGTCAAAAGCATGACAACCGGCTCGAACCTGCCGGCGATCATCGTGACGAGCCCGCGCTCGTACACCACGCGATGGGACGCGACCGTCAACCCGGGGAAAACTCGCCCGGAACTTCTGGTCACCTACTCCAGATGTTCGGCGCCGCGGTGGTTAACTCGATTTCCGACCAGGTAGAAACCGGTCGATCGGAACACATCGCAGAGAGCGAGCCGGTGGGCCTGCGATCTGCTTCCATCGGATCGCGGATTCTGGTCGCACCGTCGGCGCAAGATGCAGCCCCGCCTCCTGCCGGTGGAGGCACGGACAGGCGCTGGGCTGTCAATCGGCGTACAAAAATGCCCCCGATCGGCCTGCAAATTTGACCCCCACTTCTCGTCGCTTGGGTGAGGCCGACACGGGCGTGCGGCCCGCTAGAGTCTGCGCGCGCCCGGGTTGGCCGGTCGGTCGCAGGTGTTCATGGCGGGCTCGGGTTCAGGACTTGGCGTTGCGCTTGCGGCCGCGCCAGCTGAGTTCACCGGTCTCGACGATATCGCAATGGTGGGTCAGCCGATCGAGGAGCGCGGCGGTCATTTTGGCGTCGCCGAAAACGGTTGGCCATTCGCCGAAGTC
Organism: Caulobacterales bacterium; assembly: GCA_044356795.1. Classification (GTDB taxonomy): domain Bacteria; phylum Pseudomonadota; class Alphaproteobacteria; order Caulobacterales; family Aquidulcibacteraceae; genus JBIKVO01. Next base: position 403 of record JBIKVO010000284.1, on the reverse strand, counting down.
GAGATTAGTGGTCACGATGATCGATGTCTTCTCGTAGAGCTTCGAGATCAGATGAAACAGCAACTGCCCGGACGATTTGGCGAAGGGCAGATAGCCAAGCTCGTCGAGCACGATGAGGTCCAGCCGCGCCAATTGCTGTGCGGTGCGCCCGGCGCGGCCATTGCGCGCTTCCGATTCCAGCCGATTGACGAGATCAACGACATTGTAAAATCGACCACGCGCGCTATTACGCACGACATTGGCTGCGATCGCGATGGCGAGATGGGTTTTGCCGGTACCCGCTTCGCCGACCAAAACGATGTTGCGCTTCCCGGCGAGAAAGTCGCCTTCGTGCAGGCTGCGCACCAGCGGCGCATTGATCGGCGTCTCTTCGAATTCGAAGCCGATGAGGTCTTTGGTCTCG
>JBIKVO010000285.1:0-4484 GCA_044356795.1 Caulobacterales bacterium | reverse complement strand
GTGGCGCCGGGCAGCAGCGCCAATTCATCGCGAATGCGCCGCGCATTGTCGCGCATCAACCGCTCATCAACATTGCCGTGCAGGGATAGGATGAGCATGAACGTCCCGCCCTGATTCTGCGTGACCCGCGGCGTTTCCAACGTTGCGGGGAACCCGATGATGGAATTGATCCGCTCGCGCACATCGGCGGTGAAGGCGTCCATATTGATGTTGGCATTGGCCGAAATGTTGGTCGATGCAAATCCTTCCGAAGAGCGCGACCGGATCCACTCCACGCCGTCCAGGCCCGCCAGCGCCTCTTCGATCCGCAGTGTGACTTGTTCTTCCATGTCGCGCGGGGAGGCGCCCGGCCACACCGCATTGATCGAGACGGAATTGTCGCGCCCGGGCGGGAAAAACTCCTTCTCCATCGAGAAGAATGTCAGCACGCCCAAAAGCAGGCTGATGATCATCACCAGATTGCCGGCGACGGGGTTCTTGCCCCACCAGGCGACCCAACCTTTCAACATGGCGTGCGGTCCTTATGGCCTGACGGCGCTGATCAGCCGGTTTTGGCAGGGGTTTCGACAATGGGAACGGCTTTGCCCTGCCCATCCAGCGGCGACACGCGCATGCCCTGGCGCGGCGACGTGAGTGCGGAGGTGACGACCTTTTCTCCAGCAGCCACCCCATCGCGCAAATACACCGACTGCGCCGATGATTGTGCAGGGCGTACATTGCGAATGTCGATCGTGCCGTCAGCGCGCACGACATAGATGAACTCATTGCGCTTCAATGCCGATCGCGGAACGATCACAAACGTCTCTTCACGCCCGCCGCCCAGTTCGACATCGGCAAACAAACCGGGCGCCAAGGGCGCTGCGCCTTTGAAGGCGTCGGCGACCTCCACAATCGCAAAGACCTGGCGCGTGCGCGGATCGATATTGGCGTCCACACGGGCAAGCCGGCCTGACCATCTGCGCAGTTCACCGGCAATGATGGCGGTAACGTCGGCCGTCATCCCGCCGCCGCGTGGCGCAATATAACCCAGAGGCGTGGATAACTGCGCCAGATCCGCGTCCGACAGCGCTATGCGGATTTCCATCACATCGGTGGCGAAGGCGTCTACGACCGGCGCGCCGGGGGCCAGATAATCGCCGACATTGACGCGCCGTGCGCGCACACGGCCAGAAAATGGCGCTCGAACCGCCGTTCGCGACAAATCAAGCTCGGCATCCTGCAATTGCGCCTCCGCCGCAGCGAGTGCAGCTTTCGCTTGCGCCAGCTGCGGTTCACGCAATGCCAGCGGGCTTGCTTCGCCCTTGCCCAGCGCCTGCCAATCGCGTTGCGCCAGTTCAGCTTCCGCTTCTTCGCGGGCGAGGCCCTCGCGCGCCTGCGCCACTTGGCTGCGTGCGCGCACCACCGCGAGGCGATAGTCGGCGTCGTCGATGCGCACCAGCGCATCACCCTGGCGGAAAGCGCCGCCCTCGGCAAACGACGGCGACACCCACACCACACGGCCGGCCACTTGTGCAGCCAGACTGGATGCGGTTTTCGGGTTCACTGCGCCTTGGACAAACACACCGATGCGGCGGGTTTCGCGCGTCGCGTCGGCCACCTGCACGGCGGGTGGTGCGGGTGGTTCGGCGCGGTTTTGCGCGCGCGGACCCGTTGCCATCAACACCGAATAGCCAGCGATACCAGCCGCAATCACGCCGACCGCGATGAAGGCGCCGGCGAACCGCCGCACCAAGCCAAACGGGCTGCTGCGCGCGGCGAATTCGTCTTCGACGTCATGGCTCATGGTGTTTGATCTCCCTGGCGTCCACGCAGCATGACCGGATCAAGCCCGCCGCTGGCGCCGCCGCCGCCGAGGGCTGCATGGTAGCGGATGCGGTTGGACGCGCGTTCTGCACGCACCTGGATCAAGCCGCGCTCGGAATCGATCCGGCGGGTATAGGCGTTGATCAGATCGAAAATTGAAATCAGCCCGCTGGAATATTGCCGCTCCGCCAGGCCTTGGGCTTCGCGCGCTTCGGTAGCGGCGGTGGACAAGGCGGTTTCGCGCACGGCCAGGGATTGATCGGCCGACAGCGCGTTTTCCACCTCTGTCCAGGCGTTAATTGCGCGGTCGACATAATCGGCCGCCGAAGCGCGGGCGCTGGCCTGCGCGGCGCGGGCTTCTGCGCGGAGCTGACCGCCGTTGAACACAGGCATGGCAAGGCTGGCCAGAACCTGTGTCGCCAGGCCGTCGATGTCGGTCACATCGCGCAGTCCGTCGCCGCTGCCGGATGCATTGGCGCGGATCGTCAGGCTTGGCAGCAGCGCTTTGCGCGCCTGGTTGACGCGAAAGCCGGCCGCCTGCAACCGCGCTTCCGCGGCGGCCACATCTGGTCGCCGGGCCAGCAGATCCATCGGGCTGCCCGAGGCCGTGATCGCGCCCAGTTGCGGCAGCGCTGCTGTGGTTTGCAAAGCGGCATCCGGGTAGCGGCCCAGCAATCCCTGCAGCCGGCGCGCCACGGTCTTCACGGCGTCGGCCTGGGCGGCTTCGGCCGCTTCCGCTGCGGCCACTTGACTGCGCGCGGTGCGCACCGCCAGCGCCGATACCAGCCCGCGGGCAAAGCGTTGCTCTGTCCGGTCCAGCACATCGCGGCGATAGCTCAAATCCTCGCGCGAGAGCACCAGCAGGTCACGCGCCTCGATCACGTCAATCCAGGCGCGCGCGGTTTGGCTCGCGATCGACAGCCGGGCGGCGTCGGCGTCCGCCATCGCGCTGCGGGCGTCGGCATCGGCGGCGTTTACGCCGTCCAACACTCGGCCCCACAGGTCCGCTTCCCAGGTGCTCACCAGTTGCGAACTGGTGAGATCAACACGGGCGCGATCGCCGCCGCCGATTGGGGTTTCTGTGCGATTTTGGCCAAAACCGAGCGACAAGTCCGGCCACCAGCCACCGGCGGCGCCCTTGGCGCGGTCCTTGGCGGCGATGGCGCGCTGCTCGGCGGCGCGCAGGGTCGGATTGGCGGTCATGGCTTCGGCAACCAGCGCCTCCAATTCCGGGCTGGCGAACTGGCTGAGCCAGACGGCGTCCGGATCGGCGGCGGCCAGGTCCGCAGGCACGCCGTCCGCCGCGGCGGCGAACTGGGGCGGGGAGGGGGGGATGTCGGCTGTGGTGGCGCAACTGGCGGCCAAAACGGCCAAACCAAGACCAGCGACAGCCCGGCTGAGAAGCGTCTGGCCGGCAGCGCCCAGCGTTACAGGCGCCCGCCGCTGCGCGCCGGTCAGGCGCGACGTGTCCATCGTGCGGTTGGGGGCAGAGAAAGGCGTCATTCGGGAGGGAATCTCGAAGTCGTGATCGACTATGCTGTCAGGACCTATCCGCAGGGCTTTTGACCGTCAACAAGTTTTTATCGAAAAACAATATGACGCACCGCGTCTCCCCGCATTACGCGCCGCGCTGACGCCTGGATGCAACGAGGCGCGATTTTGGATGCATCCTTGTCTGGTTGTGGGCGTGTGTTTGCGGCTGGCCGATTTCCACCCATGCCAAAAAGCGGCTAAAGGAGCGGGGCGCCATGACGGATACCCCACCCCCCTTCCCCAATATTGCCGCCGTAGCGGGCCGGCTGTGGCTGCAGCCGGCGGCGATAATGCTGGGGGCGTCTGGCGCTTTGGCCTTGATCCTGGTGATGGACCTTGTCGCCCTTGGCCATGGGTGGTTGGCGCTATTGGCCGGCGCGGCTGCGATCGCGGGCGGTCTTGGCCTGCGCCTGGTCTTGGCCGCACAGGCCCGTCCGGCGCAAGGACTGGCGCCGTCCCCGGCGACGCCGCAACTGGACGATCTCGCGCCCCTGATCGAGGCGCTGCCCGACGCAGCGCTTTTGGTGGACAAAGATGGCCGCGTGATCGCCGCCAATGCCGAGGCGCGCCGGCAGTTGCAATTCAATGCAGCCGGTCTGCGCCTTTCCGCCGTGCTGCGCCAGCCGGAGGTATTGGACGCAGTGGATGCCGCTGCATTCGATGGCGCTGCGCGCACAGTCGAGTACGAGACCGCCTCGCAGTTTGAGCAGCATTTCCGGGTCTATGTGTCGCCGATCGTATGGGCCGGCGCCCGCGCGGCGCTGGCGATTTTTACCGACCGCACGGCGATGATCAATTCCGAGCGGATGCGCGCCGATTTTCTCGCCAACGCCAGCCACGAGTTGAAAACGCCGGTCGCCTCGCTTTCGCTGCTGGTCGAGACGGTGGCTGGCCCGGCCCGCGGCGATACCGCCGCCCAGGATCGGTTTTTGCCGATGATGCGCGATGAGATCGACCGCATGCGACGCCTGATCGAGGACTTGCTGTCGCTATCAAAGATCGAACTGAACGAGCATGTGCCACCCTCCGACCGCGCCGATCTGGGCGATGTCGCGCGCGGGGCGGTGGATTCGTTGGCCCCCTTGGCGCAGGCTCGCCAGATCCGCGTCACCATTGCCGGCGCTGAACAGGGCGCCCCGGTCATCGGC
>JBIKVO010000019.1:0-15496 GCA_044356795.1 Caulobacterales bacterium | reverse complement strand
AAGGAAACTTCACCGCCAATGCTCACTAAGCCGCAAGCCCGCTTGCACCTGCCGAAGTCATTTCGGAATCGCATGCCGAAGTTGTCGGAATACGCACCCGACCTGTGCCGGCACGGCGAAGCGCGCGTGCAGGCAGTGCGGGTCAAAGAGCTTGAGATTCACAATCTCTATGTGCCGGCCGGCGGCGATACGCCCGATCCGACCGCTAATCCGAAGTTTGATCACAAGCTCCATTTCATCGCCCGGATGCGCACGCTCTATGCCGGCTTAAGCGGGCCGCGGGTGCTGGTTGGCGATCTCAATATCGCGCCCGGCGAACATGATGTGTGGAGCCACAAGCAGCTGCTGGAGGTGGTGTCGCATACGCCGATCGAAACTGCGGGCCTGGAGGCGGCACGAACGGCCGGCGGCTTTATCGATCTGGCCCGCGCGCTCCGCCCGGCAGATGAAAAGCTTTTCACGTGGTGGAGCTATCGCAGCCCCGATTGGCGCGCGAACAATCGCGGCCGGCGTCTCGATCACATCTGGGCCAGCCCCGATATCGCGGTCCGCGCCGATCGCTTCACCATTACGCCCGACACGCGCGACTGGGAAAAGCCCAGTGATCATGTGCCGGTTTCGGTGCGCATCAAGCTTTGAATTTTTTGCGCCGCATCTCGGCGGCCATAAGGTGCGAGAGCAAAGGATACAGGCCGGAATATACCGCCAGCGCTGCGCCATAGACGCCTTCTTTGTGGCCTTTGCGCTGCACATAGGCCTTGAAGAAACGCGAAAACACTCGCCGCGTTGTCGTGAAGACGCTAGGGATTGTATCCGCCTCCACCATATCCTCCGCCGCCAACCGACAATACCGCAGCAGGCGCTGGTACATGTGCGGTATGTCATCATACACAAGATGGACCATCCGTGCGGTGGAGCGCGCCACTTCTTCAGGCTGGGTGATGGAGGGGTGCAGCCGGCCCGCGCCCCAGCGCTTGGCGCCACGGGGAAAAATGCAGCGCTTGCCGCCGACGCCATTATAGGCCCCCCAACCAAAGGTGATCGGCTGGCCGCCGATCCGATTATCAAACGGGATAAACACGCCGCCCTGCGGGCGCGCGCCCAGGATCGCCCGGACTTCCGCCTGCAGCGCCGGCGTCACGCGCTCATCCGCGTCAATCTCAAAAATGTAATCCTTGGTGCAGGCGTCGAGGCCGGCATTGCGGCGCGGGCCCTCAATCTCCCAACCGCCTTCCACCAACACCGCGCCGTGCGCCTGTGCGATCGCCTTGGAACGATCGGTGCAGCGATCCAGCACGACAACGATTTCATCGGCAAACGCGACTGAGGCGAGGCAGTCTTCCAGCAGCGCCTCACCATTGTGGACAACACAGAGGGCGGACAGCGTGGGCGGAGTGAGGGCGGTCATGCGCCGATCCCATACGACGGGGCGCGACGGCAATGAAGCGCTTAACGCCCCTCTTCCGCCAGCCACTCGATCTCATCGGCCTCCATCACATAGCGCGCGAGGCGATCCTCGCTGGCGCCGACGGATTCAAAAAACTTGCGGGCGATATCGTTGTTGACGCCGGTGGTGATCGCCAGCTCCTTGGCGCCCAGCTCCATCGCCCGCGCAGCGACCTGCGCCAGCAGCATCCGCGCCAAGCCAGAGCGGCGGTGCTCCGGCCGGACATACAGGTTGAGCAGCACCACCGTGGGCAGGCTGCGATGGATATCATAGCCCTTTGACAAAATCGCCAAGCCCGCGGGCCTGTGGGCGGCGTCTTCGGCGAGGAAGCCCTCAATCAGCGCCATTTTGGAGCAGCCGTCGCGCCGGAACACGTCCGGGTGTAACCCCGGCGTATTGGAGCCCTCCTCGGCAAAGGCAAGGCCGGTGAGGCGTTGAACGGTGTCGGCGTCATTCGGTCCGGCGCGGCGAAAGCTGAACATGAGCCACAGCAAACCGCGGGATGAACGGATTGGCAAGACCGCTGGTTCGGTCTCCGTTACGTGAAGGGGCCGTCGTCGTCGGGCATCGGGATGATCGGGCGGTCCTCCGGGTCACGACCAGATGGCGGGTCTGAGCCACCCTGGAGGATGCGCGCGGCGATCCAGGTCGCAAGGAAAATGAGGAGAACGGCGACGGTGATGCCGATCCAGAACATGGCCGCGGACCTCCCAACCGCCGCCTGAAGGTGGGGATGGCGCCGGTGCGGCGCAAGCGGGTTCGCCCTGCGCGGAGGCCTCCGAGCGGTCAGCGCCATCGCTGCGGGACAGCGACGGCTGCGGAGACGACGGAGCGATGCAGAGCAGGGTGGGGTGGGGCGCAGAACCGCTTCACGGCCCACGCCTTTCACCCCAACCGCGTCGTTACGGCAAATACTGAACGTCTGCCACGCGGAAGGCCAGCGGCTCGCCGGCGCCTTCGCGGATGGTGACATACTCATCCACCCGAAAGCGGTGGGCGCCCAGTTTCACACCGGCTTCCGCTGGCCCCTCATCGACTTCATCATACCAGAAATACCAGCTGTCGCCGCGCTTACGCAGCCAGCCATCGGCCGCAGTTTCGGCGGCCTGAAAGCGGCGCACGGTGCACGCCTCCTTGTGGGTGGCCCACAGATCCGCGTCGAGATAGCCGTCGGCGTTCAATGGCGCGTGCAGCACATAGCCGTGATGGTCGTCGCCCTCGGGAAAGCCCTGCTCCGGATTGCGGCCGAGACGCAGGATCACACGGGTCAAACCAGACGTTTGCGACATCGCAGCTGCCTCCTTCTAGGAATGCGCCTATATGCACATGATGATTATTCACTTGGCGACCTTCCCGTCCCAACGCGAGGGGCCAGCATGACGCAGATCACGCGACCAAAAGTCGCCCCGAAACCAGCGCCCGGCCGCAAGGCCGGCGCCCCGCGCGCATGGCAGCGGATGCTGTCAGGCCGGCGGCTAGATCTGCTCGATCCTTCCCCTTTCGATATTGAAATCGAAGACATCGCCCACGGCCTCGCCAGGGTGGCGCGCTGGAACGGGCAAACCATCGGCGACCACGCATTTTCAGTGGCCCAGCATTCGGTGATCGTCGAAGACCTCACCGCCCGCCTCGATCCGAAAATGAGCCGCGCAGATCGCCTCACAGCCCTGCTGCACGACGCGGCGGAATATGTCATCGGCGATATGATCAGCCCGTTCAAGACCGCGCTGGGCGGAGATTACAAAGCCGTCGAGGCGCGCCTGGAAACTGCGATACATTTGCGCTTTGGATTATCCGCAACTACCCCGCCCAAGCTGAAGGCGCTGATCAAGCGGGCCGACCACATCTGCGCGTTTTTTGAAGCGACGCAATTGGCCGGCTTCACCGCCCAGGAAGCGCAGACATTTTTCGGCGCGCCGCCATCGGGGCTGTCTTTGACGCTTACCCCCGATCCCGTACCACAGGCGCAGGCCGCCTATCTCGATCGTTTCCGCGCATTGTTTGTTTGAAGGGCAGCATCATGGCGATCATCGTTTCCCCGCTGTCGCGCGCGCCGCACATCATGCGCGAACGCCGCCCGGCAAAAATTGTCAGCCTCTTGGATCCGCGCACGCCGTTTCCGCGCGCCGAACATCTCCACCACGATCATCATTTGAAAGTGGAGATACACGATATCACCGAGAACTATGACGGATGGGTCGCGCCGCAGGAAGCGCATGTCCAGCGGATCGTGGATTTCGTCACCGACTGGGATCGCAGCGCGCCGATGCTGGTGCATTGTTATGCGGGGATTTCGCGATCGTCTGCGACGGCGTTCATTGCGGCTTGTGTGCACAATCCTGATGTACAGGAACGGGATATCGCGTTCGCCATGCGCGAGGCCAGTCATGTCGCGTGGCCGAATGCGCGCATCGTGACACTGGCTGACGACATCCTGAATCGGCGCGGCCGCATGGTTGATGCGATCACCGCCATCGGCCCTGGAAAAAGCTGGCAGGATGTGGGGGAAAACACGCCGTTTGAAATTCCTTCTTGCTTTGATGATCGCACGCCTTAATCGCCATGAGCCGGGCGCAAATCATCCTTGGCCTGTCGGCTGTGGTGGTGGCCGCCGACGCTGACGATCCCGTGGTGCTGGTCACAGCGGGAGAAGCCGGCGAGACGCGCGTTGGCTTGCCGTTTGGCCTATTCGATCCGGCAGGCGATCGCACGCTTGAACTCACGCTGCGCAAATGGGTAAGCGCGCAAACGGGGTTTGAGATCGGCTATGTCGAACAGCTGTACACCTTTGCCGATCGCGGCCGCGAAACACCGCTTGCCGCGCGCGGGGAAGATCGCGTCATCTCGATAGGGTATCTGGCGCTGACGCCAGAGGCCGCAGCCCTGGAAGGCGCCGGCGCACGCTGGCGCAGTTGGTACGATTTCTTTCCGTGGGAAGATTGGCGCGAGGGCCGCCCCGCCGTAATCGACGCCACAGTGGCGCCGGCCTTGAAGCGATGGGCCGACGCCGGCCACAACGCCGCCGCGCGCGACGGACGCGCCGCGCGAGCAAAACTGGCGTTCGCACTGGATGGCTTTGCCTGGAACGAAGAACGCGCGTTGGAGCGGTATGAGCTGCTGTATGAGGCGGGGCTGGCGCCGGAAGCGGTCGCCGATCGCATCCGCTTCAAATCTGGCGACAGCAAACCTGGCGCCGCGCCGCCCCCGCTTGCAGTGGGTGAAGCCATGCGCTCCGACCATCGCCGCATTCTGGCCACCGCCATCGGACGGCTGCGCGGCAAACTGAAATATCGACCGATCGTGTTTGAACTGGCGCCAGCGCGATTCACGCTTTTCACCCTGCAGCGCATCGTCGAATCGATCGCCGGCATGCTGCTGCACAAGCAGAACTTTCGTCGCCTGCTCGATAAATCCGGCATGGTGGAGAGCATCGGCGAAGTTGAAACCGCCACTGGCGGGCGCCCAGCGGCGTTGTTTCGCTTCCGCCGCGACGTGTTGAGCGAACGCGCGGTCGGCGGCGTGCATGTGCCCGCGGCTAAGGCGGAGTGAGGGCAAGGCGATTGCGAAATTGGGCTCTTGCAGGCTTAGGCCCAACACTCATAAAATTCAATGCGAGGACGTGCGAATGCAAGGCGGCGAGGGAAGGACGCACAGTCAAGGCTTATGCCTTGGCAAGCGGCCTGACGCACACTGCCCCAGCCAGACGCGCGAGCGCGCCAAAAAACAGCGATCCAAAAAACAGCGATCCAAAAAACAGCGATCCAAAAAACAGCGATCATCGCAGTGACTTTTATGAGTGTGGGGCCTAGTATCGCGTTACGTAAAGGGAGAGCGCTACATTGGGTTCTATCGCCACAATCAATGGCGCTTTGGCGCAGACGGTGGGCGCGCCGCCGCGCCAGCCCGATCGCGTTGAGCAGCGCTCCCTCCAGACCCCGACGGGCGTGGTTGTGCGCGGATCGATGGCGGTCGGCGCTGCTCAGAGCTGGGCCACGCCCGCGCTCGTTTTTCCCGCAGTCACCATAGGGCGGCCGCCGTCTTATGAACCCAAACCGCAGAACCCGCCGATCCGGCGCACCGCCTCGACCAGCATCATTTTGACCGCCGTCAAGACCAGCACGCAAAGCGCGCGCGTTTCGGTGCGGCGCCTGCAGCAATCTGGAGCCGTCGAAGCCGACCTGCCGCCCCAAACCTTGGCTCCCTTCGCAATCGCGACTTTTGAATCGACCAAAACCGCGCGCGGAGCAATGCAGTGCAATGGTGTCGCGTCAGCGCTGATCAACCGATCATCGCCGGCGGGCTTTATGTATGGCGCGAAACCGAGAACGCCGGCGCCCAGACAGAGATCAACGCGCCGTTTGAACTGCATGTCCTTGAGCGTTGAAGCCGCAATTCAATCCATTTGAGGAAATCATCATGCGTCACTGTTTTCTTGCGGCCATTTGGTCTTTCCTGCTTGTCGCCACAGCATCAGCGCAGAGCGTCGATGGCGCGGCCCGAACCTGGGCGACGCCGACTTTTGCGCTCCCGTTCAGTACGTCTGGGCGGCCGCCGTTCTACGAACCCAAGGTGCAGACACCGCCTATTCAACGTTCAACCGAGCAACGCATCCGGATTTATGCGGCCAATGTCAGCGCGGCCAATGCAACCGTCTCGCTGCGGTGCTTTGGCCCTGACGGACGCGTGGCTGCCGAACTCCCGGCGCAGACCGTCGTTCCGAATGGGATTGCCCGGTTTGAGCCTTCCGGAGGCGGCCGCGTTCTCGTGATGTGGTGCCGTTTGTCCGCTGATCAGCCGGTGATTGCGAGCGGCCTGTATGTGTGGCGTGAGAACGAAGGCACGACTTTGGCCACCGAGACCCACGCCCAAATGCCGATGCATGTCCTAGCGCGGTAAATCCTGAGAGCGCCGATGTCGGTCACGCGCGGACGGCCCTTTTCTGAGTTGGACCTCTGCCGGACAGCGTTTTAACCTAAGGTTCGCTTTTTCTTGCGCGCCGAGAATCAGGCGCTATAGTGTTTGAGCTTATGCTCAAAAATAGCATAAGCGGCGTTTCCGGCTCTTGAGCAAAAGCGGACAGCGCCTATATCAAGATGGCCTTGAAATGCTCATTTTGAGCATAATCGGCTGATGGTCACCGGGATCAGCCGCGGGGCCAAACATTTGGGGAGGCCCACATGGCCCGCATCATCGACGCCCCGCTGACCTCTGGCGCGCCAAGGGCCGCCCCGAAAAGCGCGGATTACGCCGCTGCCTGTCCAACCCCGCCGAAGATCGGCGTGTGGGGCCGGCTGGACGCCGCCGCCAAGCGGGGCCTTGTCTATGACGACGCCGTGCGCGCCGCGACTGACCACCTTTACGAAAAAGTGAAGCACGTGATCCCGGCGTTCGAGTGGCCAGCCTATGCGCCGCTGGTGGCGGGGATCAATCGCCTCAAGGCGCAGAAGAAGGCCGTGGTCCTGGCGCACAATTACATGACCAGCGACATCTTCTTTTGTGTTGGCGACATCCAGGGCGACAGCCTGCAGCTGGCGCGGGAAGCCGCGACCGTTGAGGCCGATATCATCGTGCAGGCCGGCGTGCACTTCATGGCGGAAACGTCGAAGATTTTGTCGCCGAACAAAACCGTGCTGATCCCAGATCTGCGTGCGGGCTGTTCGCTGGCGGCCTCAATCACGGGCGCCGATGTGCGCCTGATCAAACAGCGCTATCCTGATGTGCCGATCGTGACATACGTGAACACCAGTGCGGATGTGAAAGCCGAAAGCCACATCACCTGCACGAGCTCCAACGCGGTGCAAGTGGTGGAGTGGATCGCGAAGGAATGGAACACCAACCGCGTGATCCTGATCCCGGATGAATTCCTTGCGAAAAACGTTGCGGCGCAAACCGGCATCACCATCATCGCTTGGCATGGCCGCTGCGAAGTGCATGAGCGCTTTTCTGCACAGGATGTGCGCGATCTGCGCGAGGCGCACCCAGGCGTGATCGTGCTGGCGCATCCGGAATGCCCGCCCGACATTCTGTTTGAGGCCGATTATGCCGGCTCCACCGCGGCACTGGCGAATTATGTGACGGAGCAAAACCCGCGCAAAGTGGTATTGCTGACGGAATGCTCGATGTCGGACAATGTTGCGCAAGCCGCACCGCAGACCGACTTCGTGCGCCCGTGCAATCTCTGCCCGCACATGAAACGCATCACGCTAGAGGCGATCTATGATGCGATTGCGCATCATCAGCACGAAGTGATCGTGCCCGAAGATATACGCGTGCGCGCCAAAGCTGCGATCGATGCGATGTTGGCGTTACCGAAAACGCAAAAGCCGCTCGACTTTGACGTGCGTAAACGCCCGCCCGTCGTCGAAGTTCTGTAACGCCGATCCGATGGATACGCAGACAATCGCCGACGACACGGTGCTGATTGTCGGCGCGGGGCTGGCTGGCCTGTTCCTGGCGCTGAAACGCGCGCCGGCGCGATCGGTCATTATCACGCCGGCGCCGTTGGGCGCGGCATCATCGAGCGCCTGGGCGCAGGGCGGGCTTGCGGCAGCATTGGGGCCCGAGGATGATCCCGCCCTGCACGCCGCCGACACAGAAAAAGCCGGCGCGGGCCTAGTCGACGCCACCGTTGCGCGCCTCCTGGCCGAAGAAGGTCCAGCCCGCGTGCGGGATCTGATTGGCTACGGCGTACCGTTTGACCGGGATGACGCCGGGGCCTTGATTTTGAGCCTGGAAGCCGCGCATTCGCGCGCACGCATTGCCCGTGTCAGCGGTGATCGGGCGGGCGCTGAAATCATGGCGTCGCTGATTGCCCGCACGCGCGCCCTGGAATCCATCACAGTGCGCGAGGGCCTCACGCTGCGCGGATTGCTGCCGGCGGCCCATGGCGGCTGCGCGGGCGTTGTGGTGGCCGATGGTGCGGGCCGGCTTGTGGCGCTGCGCGCTCGCGAAACGGTGCTGGCAACTGGCGGCATTGGCGGGCTTTATCGAGTGACTACCAATCCGCCATCGGCGCAAGGCAGCGGCCTTTCGGCGGCCTATCGCCTGGGCGCACTGCTGAGTGGATTGGAGTTTGTGCAATTCCATCCCACCGCCATTGATATTGGCGCCGATCCAGCCCCGCTTGCGACCGAAGCACTGCGCGGTGACGGCGCGTTTCTTGTTGATTCCCAGGGCCGCCGGTTCATGGATGATTATCACACCGATGCGGATTTGGCGCCGCGCGATGTGGTGGCGCGCGCCATCGAGGCCGAACGCGCGGCGGGCCGCGGCGCCTTTCTCGATTGTCGTGCGACGGTGGGCGCCGCCTTCCCGGATCACTTCCCCACCGTGTTTCAAAGCTGCATGGCGGCGGGCATCGATCCGCGCGCGCAGCCGATCCCGGTGGCGCCGGCGGCGCATTATCATATGGGCGGCGTGGTTTCGGATCTGTGGGGTAGAAGCTCCGTATCTGGACTATCCGTTGTCGGAGAATGCGCCTCAACCGGTGCGCATGGCGCCAATCGGCTCGCCTCCAATTCGCTTTTGGAAGCAGTCGTATTCGCCGATCGCATAGCGACCCGCCTGCGAGACGATCCGCCCACCGCGCGAAAAGCCGCCGATGCGCCACCAGTGCCGCGGCTATCGCCGCCCGACGTGATCGCAGAGGGGCGTTGGATCATGAGCGGCCATGTTGGCGTGCGCCGCGAGGCTGCGGGATTGGCAAGCGCTGATGCTGGCCTGCGCGACTTGACAAACCAGCATGGCGAAAGCGACGCCTTGTTGGCCGCCCTGCTGATCGTCCAAGCCGCCGCGCGACGCACGGAAAGCCGCGGCGCCCACTTCCGCAGCGATCATCCGCATACGGATGATCGCGCCCGTCAAAGCACGATCAGCATAGGCCAGCCATGACCATCCCTACCGTCTTGATCGAACCGCTTGTGCGACAAGCACTTTTGGAAGATTTCGGCCACAGCGGCGACATCACCGCCAGCTTGTTGCACCCAGACGAGCGCCTTTCAGCGCAATTTATCGCGCGCAAAGCAGGCGTGGTTTCAGGCATAAACCTTGCGCGGCTGGCGATGCTGTTGAGCGACAGCGCGATCACGTTTCATCCGCATACGGATGATGGGTCCGCGGTCGTTCCTGGCGCTATTCTTGCCGCTGTAGAAGGCCCCGCGGGCGCCATTCTTGCCGCCGAACGTGTGGCGTTGAACTTTCTCACGCTGATGAGTGGAACCGCGACCTTGACGGCGCGGTTTGTTGATGCGGTGCGCGGTGCCGGCGCCAAGATCGCGGCCACCCGCAAAACCCTTCCTGGTTTGCGCGCCGTGCAGAAGGCCGCTGTCATTCACGGCGGCGGCTGGCCGCATCGCTACGGCCTCGATGATGCGATCCTGATCAAGGATAATCACATTGCCGCATGCGGCGGCGTGGCGGAGGCGCTTAGCCGCGCGCGGAATGCAGCCGGCCATATGCGTGTGGTCGAGGTGGAAGTGGATAGCCTTGAACAACTGCGCGAGGCGCTGCCGTTCCGGCCGCATGCGGTTTTGCTTGATAATTTCAGCATTGCGGATCTGCGCACGGCGGTGGCGGAGGCGAAGGGCCATACCGTGCTTGAAGCCTCCGGCGGCGTTCATCTCGATACCGTGCGCGCAGTCGCGGAAACCGGCGTTGACGTGATCAGCATCGGCGCGCTGACGCATTCTGCGCCAGCACTCGATATCGGTCTTGATGCTATCAGCTGAAAATCAACTCGCCGCGCCCGAAACGCCCGTTTCACCAGCATCATAGCGGCCGCGCAGGCTCGCTTCCACTTCAATGGCGCGCTTTTCGCGCTTCGACGGCAAACGATAAAAGATGTGCGCGCCGATCCGTCGGGTCTGCACCAGACTGTCGTTCCAGTACGGATCGACGGCGGTGGTGTGATAGTGGGTCGCAGCGCCGGTAAGCGGCATGCTCAAACCGCCATAAACCTGCGCCGCGATCGACTGCGCCTGCCGCCACGCCGGGCCGCGCGGATTATCCCGAATTGAGCCATCGCAGGTGAAGGTGAATTGACAGCCGGTCGAGCGCGTCGACCCCTCATACACCACGCCGCAATAGGTGTTCGGCCAATGGCGCGAGATTACACGATTGCGGACAACCTCCGCCACCGCCAACTGACCCTCATAGCTTTCACTGCGCGCCTCATAATAGACGGCCTGCGCCAGACAATGCTGCTCGCGGAAGGACTTCATGATCCGGCTGATCGTGCCCGATTCCATCGGCTCCAACTCAGCCAGCGTGAAACTGTCTTGCAGATTGGCCGAGATCGTCATCGCGTGGGAGTCGAGCGCCTTTTCGCTCAACAGGCCGACGCCGCCGGCGCCGTAGCCGCCCGGCGTCGCAAGACTCGCCAGATGCACCAAGGCCCCCGGCTCCGCATCGGCGACCTCAACCTGCATGTAGGTGTGGAATTCAGCCGCCTTCGACGCCCAAAAGGCCTCCTCCCGCTGCTCGGCCCCGCGGGACGCGATCATCGGCATAGCAGCCGCCGTGGCCGCAACGCAGACCATCGCTGCGGCGCCCTGGCGGGCCAACTTAGGATCGATTTCCCGCAGTCTCATATAGCTGGTCCGAATCGTTCCGAAGATGGTAGCAAATCCTCGCCACAACATACTCATATTCCTAAACCTTGACTTAACGGGCGAAGAGATCAGCATCAATCCAACTGAAATCATTCGCGCGCGCCGGCCAGGGAGCCCCCCCGAACATTGGCGCAAGAGCGTGGCCGATTACACGCGGCGCGCCATCGAGGCGATTCACAATTTTTTAACCGGCCCGCTTTGTTTGCTGCGATGACCGCGATGCCCTTGCCAATACTCTTTGGCGCACAAGGGCTTGCGGCGGACGTTCGCCAGTCGTCGAACGGGGATTGATTGCGTCTTTCCCGTTTGTTGCGTTGCACAAAAGCGACAGTTAATGACAGAGTTTTAATGTTGGGCAGAGCCCTTTGCTCCGCTAATTGCCGCATGGGCGGCTGCCAGTCGGGCGATCGGCACCCGGAAAGGCGAACAGGAGACATAATCCAGGCCCGTCGTCTCACAGAACGCGACCGAGGCAGGGTCGCCGCCGTGCTCGCCGCAGATGCCAAGCTTCAGGCCTGCCCGCACCGCGCGGCCCCGATTGGCGGCCAGCTCGATCATCTCGCCGACGCCCGATTGATCAATCGAAACGAAGGGATCCTTCTCAAACACCCCCTGCTCAACATAAGCGGGCAAGAATTTGCCCGCATCGTCGCGACTGACGCCCAGCGTCGACTGGGTGAGATCATTCGTGCCAAACGAGAAGAAATCGGCCTGCTCAGCGATATCGCCGGCGCGCAGGGCCGCACGCGGCAACTCGATCATCGTACCCACGCTGTAGTCCACGCTGACGCCTGCTTCGGCGAACGCCGCGGCGGCGGTGGCGTCGATCCGTGTCCGGATGATCTCTAGTTCGCGCCGCGAAATCACGAACGGCACCATGATTTCAGGCTGCGGCGCCACGCCCGTGCGTTTCAAGACGCTGGCCGCCGCCAGTGCAATGGCGCGCACCTGCATTTCATAGATCTCCGGGAACGCGATCGCGAGACGGCAACCGCGAAAACCGAGCATCGGATTGACTTCCGCCAATTCCCGCGCCCGCGCCATCAGTACTTTCGGATCGAGGCCGGTGGCCTTTGACACGGCCACAAGATCGGCTTCGCTGTGCGGAAGGAATTCATGCAAGGGCGGATCGAGCAAGCGGATCGTGCACGGCAGATCACCCATCACATCGAAGATGCCTTCGAAGTCCTGCTGCTGCATTGGCAGAATCTTGTTAAGCGCCGCAATACGATCCTCGCGTGTGGCGGCGAGGATCATTTCCCGCACGGCCGCAATGCGTTTTGCATCGAAGAACATATGTTCGGTGCGGCACAGGCCGATCCCTTCGGCGCCGAAATGGCGGGCTTGCGCGGCATCGGCTGGACTGTCGGCGTTGGCGCGCACTTTCAGGCGCCGAATACCGTCGGCCCATTCCATGATCTGCGCGAAATCACCGGTAAGCTTGGGCTGGATCATGTCGGCGGCGCCGATCATCACTTCACCGGAACTGCCGTCGACCGTGATCACATCACCAGCCTTCACGGTGCGCCCGCGCGCCGTGAAGCTGCCTGTCTCTTCACTGATTTTCAGATCGCCCGCACCGCATACACAGGGCCGACCCATGCCGCGCGCCACAACCGCGGCATGACTGGTCAGACCACCGCGGGCGGTCACGATCGCCCGTGCGGCATGCATGCCATGGATGTCTTCCGGGCTTGTTTCATCGCGCACCAAAATCACATCTTCCCCGCGCAGCGCGCGATCCACCGCTTCATCCGGATCAAACACCACCTTGCCAACTGCGGCGCCAGGCGAGGCCTTCAACCCCGTGAACAAAACATCGCGCGCCCAGTTTTCGGCGATTGTTGGGTGCATCAATTGATCGAGCGATGCCGGATCAATGCGCGCCACCGCTTCAGAGCGCGTGATCAGGCCCTCAGTCGCCATGTCCACCGCAATCTTCAAAGCCGCTGGCGTTGTACGTTTTCCAGTGCGCGTTTGCAGCATGTACAGCACGCCGCGTTCCACCGTGAATTCAATGTCCTGCATATCGCGATAATGGCTTTCCAGGCGCTGATACACTGCCACCAATTGCGCAAACACTTCCGGCAGCGCTTCTTCCATCGACAAGCCAGGCTCATCCATTTCAAGGCGCGCGGCCTTGGTGATCGGCTTGGGCGTGCGAATGCCGGCAACCACATCTTCGCCCTGCGCATTGATCAGATATTCGCCGTAAAACCGCTTGACGCCAGTGGATGGATCGCGCGTGAACGCAACGCCGGTGGCGCTGGTATCGCCCATATTGCCAAACACCATCGACTGCACATTCACCGCCGTGCCCCAGCTCTCCGGGATGTCGTACAGGCGGCGATAATCAATGGCGCGTTTATTCATCCAGGATTGAAACACCGCGCCAATCGCGCCCCACAGCTGCGCTTTCGGATCGGTTGGGAACGGCGCACCCGTTTCGCGCAGAACAATACCCTTATAGACCGCCACCATTTGCACCCAGTCATCGGCGGTCATGTCGGTGTCGAGGCGATAGTCGCGTTCGTCCTTGTACAGATCAAGTTCGTGCTCGAACACATGGTGCTTCACATCAAGCACGACGTTTGAATACATCGTGATGAAGCGACGATAGCTGTCAAACGCAAAGCGGCGATCACCAGACAACAGCGCAAGGCCTTCGGCGGTGTCATCATTGAGGCCGAGATTCAAAACCGTGTCCATCATGCCCGGCATGGAAGCGCGCGCGCCCGACCGCACAGACACCAGCAGCGGCGCGGCTGCATCGCCAAATATTTTGCAGGTTTGCTTTTCGAGCTTTGCGAGCGCGGCCTCGACCTCGGCAGCGAGACTGTCTGGGTACTGACGATTGCGCGCATAATAGGCCACGCAAGCCTGCGTGCTGATTGTGAAACCGGGCGGCACGGGCAGGCCCAGATTGCACATCTCTGCGAGATTGGCGCCTTTGCCGCCCAGCAGATTGCGCATATCGGCGCGTCCATCGGCGGCGCCGGCGGCAAAGCCATAGACGTAACGTTCGCTGGCCATTGGCATCATCCCTCGATCTTCGAGAAGTCGGCGACCGCATTGACGCCGTCGCAGAAGTCTTTGAGCAACAATAAGCGGTTGCGGCGGGTTTGTTGGTCTTCCGCATTGACCATGACGCCCTCGAAAAAGGCATCCACCGGCGCCCGCAGCGCGCTGAGCGCGCGCATCGCGGCGGCGAAGTCTTCATTCTCCACTGCCGTTTTTGCTGCGGGTAGCGACGCGGAGAGCGCCGCGTGCAGCGCTTTTTCCGCCGGCTCCTTCAACGCTTTGTCTTTGAATTCCCAATCGGCCCCGATGCCCGCGCCTTTCTTGTCTTCAGCGGCAAGGATATTGGCCGCGCGTTTGAAACCGGCGAGCAGGTTTTTGCCGTCATCGGTATTCAGGAACGCGTCAAGCGCTTCTAATCTAAAAACAACGCGCACGAAATCGTCATCAAATCTTCCGGCAAACAATGACGCATGCACTAGGTCGTGGCGTATCTTTAGCTCGCGGTAAATTCCAATCAGTCTCTCGGCAAGATAGCGGGTTAAGCTAATTTGCATTTCAAGGAAACGTTCTTGGATGCTCACCAGGGAAGTTGTGGTTGCCGAACTAGGATCGTTCAACTCAAAAGATAAAGCTTCCAACATTTCGACATTAGCCCGCTGTCTTTCCGCCGTTTTATCGATCAAAAATGGATCGACTTCGTCGTTTTGCTCGAGCAGTTGTCGAAGATCGGACTGCTGCTCCCTGTTCAGAATGTACATCCAAGGCCTGCGGAATGACTCGTACAGCCAATTATCCCTCACTAGCGGAAGCCGTACATTGTTCGCGATCTTGATCCGCACCACGCCCAAAGCCGCGCGGCGCAGCGCGAACGGATCGCTTGATCCTGTGGGCTTTTCATCAATCGCCCAAAATCCCGCAAGCGTATCGAGCTTATCGGCCAGCGCCAGCGTCACCGCGACGGGATCGGTGGGCACGCGATCATTTGGCCCCAGCGGGCGATAGTGATCTTCGATTGCGGCGGCAATCGAGGCTTTCCCCTCCCCCGCTTGCGGGAGAGGGGTAGGGGTGAGGGCCTTTGATCGCGCCACGACGCCCCCCTCACCCTGCCCACTCCCCCCCGAGGGGGGAGAGGGTGTGTGTGCATACAACTGCCGCCCAATCTGGCCCTGCAATTCCGGAAACTCACCCACCGTTTCCGTCACAAGATCCATTTTGCAATTCAGCGCGGCTTCATCGACAGCGGCGAGGAACGCATCGAAGGCGTTAATCCCCGCCTCGGCGGCTACGCCGCCACTCCCCCCGCTGGCGGGGGGAGAGAAGCGACCGGGCGTTTTTCCTCCCCCGTTCACGGGGGAGGTGTCAGCGGAGCTGACGGTGGGGGGCGAAATCGACGCCCACACCACCGGCGCCAGCTCTTTCG
>JBIKVO010000283.1:0-4528 GCA_044356795.1 Caulobacterales bacterium | reverse complement strand
CGCAGGTGATCGTGGTCGTTGAGGGCCTCATAGCCAAGCGCACAGCCAAACACCCGCTGCGCCACCAGGGCCGCCGCTTCGTGCTCAATCAGGTCAGGACGGCGATGGTCGCGGAAGCATCCGGCAAACCGGTTGATCAGCCGGATCCGTCGATCGGTTGCCGCCTGCAGGAGCCCGCCGGCATTCGAAGTGACCGCGCCGCCATCAAAGGCGGCCACGATTTTACGACTTTCAACACTGGAAAAGCCAAGCCAATCGAAGGTACACTATATTTTCATCGGGGACGCCTTTCGCTCTGCGCTTTGACTTTGTCGCAAAACGAAGTTCTCATAGTTTGCGCCCCGATGCTCCTCCTGCCTTCGAGATGTCCGGATGAGGCTTTTGCCAGTTGCACTGTCGGACGCCGCAACGATGTCTTTCGCGACGTCGAGGCCCAATATGCGGGCCGGCTTTACCGGAATTTCGGATTGTCTGCGGGCGCGCGAAAGCGGCCCAATCAAGTCAAGTCAAGTCAAGTCAAGTCAAGCCAAGTCAAGTCAAATCAAGTCAAGCCAACACGCACCGAAGCCGGCCCGTCGCCGGACCATGATGACGACGAGCCTTGCGCGCGATCCTGAAACGGTCGCGACTGAAGAGCCCGCGACCGACCGCCCAAAATCTAGCAAATCGCGAACAGACAATCCTGTGTTCGCCGCAGGCGAGGCACAGGATCCAGGAACGCCGGAGCATAAGAAAATTTCTGCTGATTTTTAGAGTGGATCGCCATTATCGCGGCGTGTGTTTTCGGTCGCGTTTGCGCTTCAGCATCGCCAAGGGATGCTTGCCTGACACCGCATCCACCAGCCGCGCTTTGGCGACATGCGTGTAGATTTGCGTGGTTGCAATATCGGCATGGCCCAATAGCGTTTGCACCACACGCAAATCAGCGCCGCCCTCAACCAGATGCGTTGCGAAGGCGTGGCGCAGGGTGTGGGGCGTGACATGCGCAGGGTCGAGGCCGGCAGCGATCGCTGCCTCTTCAACAATCTGCGCAATGCGGCGGCGGGTTATTTTTCCATCCGCGGCAGTGGCGGAGGGAAACAAAAAACGCGCCGCCTTTTCGCGCGCTGGGTCTGTTGCGGGCAGAAAGGCGCTGCGGTTCGGCAGATAAGCGACAAGCGCTGCCTGCGCTTTGGCGCCGATTGGCGCCAGGCGCGCCCGCCCGCCTTTGCTCATCAGATGGATCATGCCGCTGTCAGGTCGACTGGCGGCGCTGAATGGCAATGCCGCCAATTCACTCACCCGCAAACCAGCGCCGTACAGCAACTCTACCAGAGCGACATCGCGGCTGGCTGTTGCTGGATCCTGCTTGGCCGCAACCGCCGCAATCAGGCGATCGGCGAGATCTGCATTTAGCGTTTTCGGCAAGCTGCGGGCAGTTTTCGGGCGTGCGAGGCGGCGTGTGGGGTCATCCTCGCGCACGCCTTCGGTGATGAGGAAACGGAAGAATTGACGCAACGCCGATAGCCGTCTGGCCGCGGTTGCAGGCGACAAACCGCGCGTAGCAAGGTCCTGCACATAGGTCTCAAGCGCAGTTTGCTCGGCACGGGCAAGACCGCCATGGGCGGCGAGAAACAGGGCCGCGTCTTCCAGGTCGCGGCGATAGGCCAACAAGGTGTTGGCGCGTGCGCCGCGCTCGGCGGAGGCCATTTCGAGAAATGCCTCGATCAAGGCGTGTGTGCGCGGCGCCGCGCTCATCGTGGACGCGGCGCCGGGGGGCGTGCGGGCGCAGGCCCACGATCGCCGGTTTGCGGGCCTGTGGATAGCAGTGCCTCCACCGCCGCGCGGCGGGCGTAAGCGTCCAGGCCTGCGCCGCGCATCGCCTTCAACACGGTTTCCAGCGCGTCGGGGGCAAGTGCATGCGGGCCATCGGCGATCAAGGCGCCAGCGGCAAGGGCCGCTTCGCCGGCGGCGCCGCGTTGTTGGGCCGATATCAGCGTCGCAAGCAGGCTATCCTGGCGCTGTGTCGCGGGGCTTGAAGCGGTGGGCGCCGGCGCTGGCGATGCCAGCACGAGGCCCTCCGCGCGGCCTTGGATCGGCGCCCCAAAGACCGACAGGACCAGCACATCGCGCAGGGCTGTGCGGCCGCCGGCGTCAGCGCGGCGCTCCGCGGCAAAGCGCAAAGCGTTGGCGTCGGCTGGATTGAGCAAGGCCTGCGCCGCGTCGAGGGCGGCGACAAGGCGCGGGTCGGAGCGTGTGCGATCGGCCTTGGCGCGCCACAGCGCGGCGGTTTGCAGGTCGCCGGCGGCAATCGCTGCGCGGGCGAAACTGGCAGCGCCGACAAGCACGGCCGGATCGCCCGCCAAGGCGCGCAGGTCGGCTTGGAACAGCAGATGGACGCCGGCGGCCTCGGCGGCGGGGGTGCTGGCGTCGATCGCGGCGGCCAGAATGCGGGCCTTGGCAGCGGCGTCTGCGGCGGTCTGGATATCGCGGACAAGGGCGATCCAGCGGGGCGGCCTGCGTAGGGTGGGATCGATCCCTGCAGCCAAGGCGCGCCGTGCGTCGTTCGGGTCGATCAGGCCGATGCGCAGCAGGCGGGGCGCGATCTCGGCCCGGGCGCTGGGCGGGGGGTTTTCGGCGGCGTTCACCGCGCGGACGGCGAAAAGCGACGCGGCGGCCAAGCCCGATTGCGGGCTGTTGGGCAGGCCGGCCGCCAGCGAAACCGCAGCATTGAGGGAGTTGTCATAGCGCGCGGTCAAAGGCGGGGTGCGGGGGCTGGTCGCTGCGACGCCGGTCATGACGCGGATCGCCTGGCTCAACCAGGGGTCTCCAGCGTTTTTCGCGGTTGCGAGTTCAAGCGCCAGAAGGGCGGCGTCAGGTTGGCCGGCGATGGCGAAACACACCCCGCGCATGCGCAGCACGAAGGGCGGTGCGGTGTCGTCGTCGATAATGGCAAGACGTTGGCAGGCCTGGCCGATCCTGCCCTGCGCAAGCTCGGCCTGAGCGGCGAACATCACCACGCTGTCATCCTCGCGCATTGGGCCGACGGCGAGGGCGAGGACTTCGTCTGCGGCGCCGAGGCGGGCCAGCGCCTCGATCCGGGCGCGGGCGGCGGGACGGGCATCGCCCTGGGGGGCGTCGGCGGGGGAGGCCAGCGCATCGCGCAGCAGGGCGCGCGCAGTGGGACTGGTGAAGCTGGTCGGGGTTGATTCAAGCAGCGGGATCAGCGCGGACGCCTGGCTCTGTCGCCACAGCGAGCGCGGCAGGCCGCGCTCCCCGCGGTTCAGGCCCGAAACGTTCCACCCGTTCAACGGGGCGAGGGTTTCGGTCTCGATCGGGCCGCCAAGGCGGGGACCAGGGGGTTGCGCGACAGCCTGGCCGAAGGCCGCCAAGCCCATGGCCGCCATGAACACAAGGCCGCCGATCACCGCTGCGCCCGGCTTAACTCTTGAAGGCATTGGGCAGTTCAATCCGCTTCTCTTGTTGGAGGGGCTTTACCCCATCGGCCACATTGAGGAGGTAGAAAAATCCACCCACCGCCAGCACCACAGCGCCGCCGGCAATCACCATCAATGTGCGCGGTGTAAGCTGCGGCCCCCTTTTGCGGCCGTATCGACGACGTCTCACGCGGTTAACCCTCATCCCGTTGCGAGGCAGACAGATTGACCCCAAAATACGGCGACAATCCAGCACTCGCGGTCTATCCTGCAGCGATACGCCGGGGCGGCTTAAGGAACATGAATGACGCAGCCCAGCCCGTCAGTTTTTCCCCCCGATCCCCTCGCCGCAGAGCCCGGCGAGCTGGGGGCGGAGGATGGCGAGTCCTGCGATCATTTGCGCGATTTGGCCAATGGAGTG
This sequence comes from Caulobacterales bacterium, assembly GCA_044356795.1. GTDB lineage: Bacteria > Pseudomonadota > Alphaproteobacteria > Caulobacterales > Aquidulcibacteraceae > JBIKVO01. The sequence continues at coordinate 691 of JBIKVO010000283.1, read as the reverse complement.
CGGCTGCACCGCGCTCTTGCGCTGGTTGGTCTGATGGGGGCTGGGAAGACCACCGTCGGGCGCAGGCTCGCCAAGGCGCTGGGCCTGCCCTTCGTGGACGCCGACGCCGAAATCGAGAAAGCGGCCGGGATGAAGGTCGCCGAGATCTTCGACCGTCTGGGGGAGCCTGAATTCCGGCGCGGGGAAATGCGGGTGATCGCGCGGCTGCTCGATGGCCCGCCGCTCGTGCTGGCGACGGGGGGCGGCGCTTTCGTGCAGCCCGATACCCGCAAGCTGCTGCAGCAGAAGGCCCTGACGGTGTGGCTTAAGGCCGATTTGGATGTGCTGATGCGCCGGGTGCAGCGGCGCGATACGCGGCCCTTGCTGCGCGGGCCTGATCCACGGGCGGTGATGCAGGGGCTGATGGCCAGCCGCTATCCGCTTTATGCCGACGCTGACCTTATCGTTGAAAGCGACGCGGGGCCGCACATGATCACGGTGGAGGCCGTGATGGCGGCGCTGCGTGTGTTTATGGCCAAGCAGACGGAGGCGGCAGGCGCCCCATGAGTGCAGCGGTGATGGCGCGGATGCCTGTGGGTTTGGGCGCGCGGTCTTATGACGTGGAGATCGGCCCGGGCCTGATCGACGCCCTCGGCGCGCGGCTGGCAGTGGTGAAGCCGGGCGCGCGGGCGGCGGTGGTGACGGACGAACC
>JBIKVO010000282.1:0-4534 GCA_044356795.1 Caulobacterales bacterium | reverse complement strand
TCTCCAGGTCGAGCAGCTCCCGCACGGTGTCTTCGTCTTCCACCCGTTCAGCAATCACATCGATGCCATAGCGGGTGAACACGGCCGTTACGTCCTCGGCGCTGATCTCGCGAGTGATGGAGCTTTTCGGGCGTTTGTGGCCGCGCACCAATTGCTCAATCAGCTGGCGCCCTGCGATCTTGAAAAATTTCACGCCCGCGCGCTCCATATCGACAAGATCGACTTCCATCGTCGCCACTTTGTCGATCGAGAAGCGATAGCCGAGATCGGCCAGCCGGCTCATGGCGCGGGCTTCGATGCCGCCGCGACCCTCATAGGCTTCTTGTGGCATCTCAAACACCAAAGACCCGGCGAGGTCGCGGTGCTCTTTCAAGAAATCATAGAATTGCGGGAAGAAGTATTCGTCTGACAGCGCCCGAGGCGATAGATTGCAGAAGATCGCGATGCTGCGGTCTTTCTGTTGCAGTTTGCGGACAATCTGTGCGCAGCGGAACAAAAGCGCGTTGTCGATTGACCCCATCAACCCCGCCCGCTCCGCCGCCGGGATGAATTCCCCCGGCATGATCAAGCGGCCAGCGGGATCTTTCAGGCGCGAGAAGCCCTCATAGAATACGGTTTTTCGCTGCGGCAGCGTCACGATCGGCTGAAGGAACAGCTCCACACGATTATCATCGAGGGCGTCGCGCACGGCGGTGATCGGGCCGCTGGCTTCGGTGGGCGTCGCCGCGGCGGGCAGACGACGGCCCTCATCGATGCGCTGGTCGATCGTCCTGGCGAGGCGGTCGACGATGGCGTCAATCATTTTGAGGTCGGGCGATGCCGCCGGCTGTGGCGGCGCTTCCAGGCGGCGGTCGCGACTGTCCTCCATCGCCTCTTCCAGCATCTCGATGCGCGCCGTGAGGCTGTCCATGTCTTCCGTGACCGCCTTGTGCGCCCCGCGCAGCCGCTCCATGTCGCCCTTGATCCGCCGTTCGGCCCGGCTGATCGAGCCCGACGCCGCCGCCGCCGTGATGCCCGCATGGGTCACGGCGCAAGCCGAAAACAGCGCAAGCCCGCCCAAGAACCCTTCCGCCCCGCTCGACTCGCCAATCCCCACCAGCGCGAGACCAAGAGTGGTCGCGACCAGGAGATAGGCCAGATACAAAAGGACATGGGTGGAAATTGGCATTGGGCCCGCCCTTAAGCCGAGTCGGCGAGGCAGCCAGTTGATATTGCGTTGTTTAAGCGCGGGTTAACTCCGATGCGGGCTTGAAGAATTATTGCAAGGCGATAAGGTATTATTGTTTACCGATGAGGATCCCATGTCGAGCGCCGCCGCCCCAAACGATATCGCCCAACGGGCCGTGCTCATGGCCCCTTGGGCGTACACGGTGTTTTGGCTTGGGGCGGGGGCCGTCGCTGCGTCGGTGACGCTGGCGTCGGTCAAGGCGGTCGGTGCTTTGGATGGGCTGGTTGCGGCCGCCGCGGCGCTGCATGCGGTGGGGTTGCAGCTTCTGGACCTCGCGCCAACCATCGCGCTGTTGTCGGGCTTGTGGGCTGGCTGCCGGTATTTGACGGCCCTTGCTCGGGGCGCAGACCTTGGCGCGGCGACGCTGACGGTGATGCGGGACGTGGGCGATGCCTGCGTGTGGGCGGGGCTTTGGGCCATGCTGCTCACGCCCAATATCGCGCTCTGGGCGATGGGGGCTGGGGGCTTTAAGGTGAAGATTGACGCTGCATGGCTGGCGCTGGCGGGGCTTGGGCTGTTGTTTGGGCTGATCGGCCGGGTGTTCGCTGAAAGCCTGTCGCGGGCGGCGATCGTGCAGGCTGAACTCGATCAAGTGGTGTGAGCGTTGAAACTTGTCGGTATGCTGGCTGTGATCTTGGCCCGCCGCAAGATGAAGGCGAGGGACCTTGCCGAACGCATCGGCATCACCGAGGCTCATTTTTCACTGTGGCGCACCGGCAAGGTGACGGGCGTCGGCTGTGAGACGCTGGCCAATGCGGGCGCCGCGTTGCAAGGCAAGCCCGACGCTGTGCTCGATCTTGATCTGGACGCCGAGCCGAAACCCTCACGTCACGCGGTCGGCGAGGCGGAGTTCTAGCGCCGCCCGCACCGCCGGCCATTCCGTGCGCAGGATGGAATACCAAGCAGTGTCGCGCCATGAACCGTCCGGCCGGCGCAAATGCCGGCGAAACACGCCTTCAAACTTTGCCCCCAGCTTCTCGATCGCCGCGCGCGAGCGCTCATTGGCTGCGTCGGTTTTCAACTCCACACGTTCCGCGCCGCATGCAAAAGCGTGCCCCAACATCAGATGTTTGCAGGCTGGGTTGATCAGCCCCCCTTGCGCTTCCGGCGCATACCAGGTGCCGCCTATTTCAACACCGCTATGGTCGGGGCGAATATTGAGAAAACAGGTCTGGCCGATCATCGGGCCAACGCCCGACAGCAGCGATGGCGCCCCCGGTTTCAACAGGCGCGGCGCTATCTGCGACAGCGCCACAACGCCATAGATGATCGAGCGGCCGGCCCCGTGCTCGCGCAGTTGCCAATCGAAATGGGCGTCGAATTCCGCCCCGACCACCGGCCGCGGCCAATGCGCCCAGACGCTTTCGTCCGCGCCCGCGGTGCGCAGGGCTTCACGGTGGGCGTCCTGAAGGGGGATCAGGCGGACATGGGCGTTAGCGAGGGCGACGCGGGCAAGTTTCATGACCTTGACTGTATCGCCATAAGATGGCGCCACCAAGCGGGCCTGACCGGCCGGTCCCCTGATCATGCAGGCCGATCGTGTCGGTGGGAAGGACGCCGGCATTGCCGTGGCCTGCGGCGAGGGCTAACGTTTTGGGCAATCACTGAATGACGTCAGTTTCGGGAGGCCGCGATGATCTTTGAACACAGCCAAGAGACTAAAGAATGGATCGGGCGCGTGCAGGCGTTCATGGATGCGCATATTTATCCTGCCGTGCCGATCTATGAGCAGCAGGACAAAGAGGGCGACCGCTGGAAGGTGATTCAGTGTGTCGAGGATTTGAAGGTCAAAGCAAAGGCTGCGGGCCTGTGGAACATGTTTATGCCGCCATCGGGTGGGCATGCCCATCTCGACGATACTTTTGAGTTTGAAGGCCCAATGCTGTCGAACGTGACCTACGCGTCGCTGGCGGAAATCATGGGCCGCGTTGGCTTTGCGTCGGAGGTGTTCAATTGCTCCGCGCCCGACACCGGCAATATGGAGGTTCTGCAACGCTACGGCACCCGGGAGCAGAAAGAGCAATGGCTGCGGCCGTTGATGAACGGCGAGATTCGCTCAGCCTTTCTCATGACCGAGCCTGCCGTTGCGTCATCGGATGCGACCAATATCCAAACTTCGATCGTCCGCGACGGCGATCACTATGTGATCAATGGCCGCAAATGGTGGAGTTCGGGGGTCGGCGATCCGCGCTGCAAAGTGGCGATCGTGATGGGCAAAACCGATCCGTCCAGCCACAAATACACGCAGCAAAGCCAAATCCTGGTGCCGCTCGATGCACCGGGGATCACAAAGCTGCGTCCGTTGCATGTGTTTGGTTATGACGACGCCCCGCACGGCCATTTTGAGGTGGAGTTGAAAGACGTGCGGGTGCCGGCGTCGAACATCGTGCTGCGTGAGGGGGCGGGTTTTGAGATCGCACAGGGGCGGCTTGGCCCGGGCCGCATTCACCATTGCATGCGCACGATTGGCACGGCGGAAGCGGCGCTTGAAAAAATGTGCCAGCGTTTGCTGAGCCGGGTGGCCTTCGGCAAGCGCATCTCGGAGCACTCCGTGTGGGAGCAGCGCATTGCGGAAGCGCGCATCGACATTGAAATGACGCGCCTTTTGTGCCTCAAGGCGGCGTACATGATGGACACCGTGGGCAACAAGATCGCCCGCGGCGAAATCGCGATGATCAAGGTTGCCGCCCCCCGGATCGCTTTGAAGGTCATCGACGACGCGATCCAGGCGCATGGCGGCGGGGGCGTGTGCCAGGACTATGGCCTCGCGAAAGCCTATTCCGGCATTCGCACCCTGCGACTCGCCGATGGCCCCGATGAAGTCCACTGCCGCACCATCGCCCAGTTGGAGCTTGGCAAACATGCCGGGCGCGACGCCCGCGAAAAGGCGGAGGAGGGCGCACGCCTCCAGGTCCCCGGTCTGCGTTAGTCCCCACGGGGCCGCCGGGGCAATTGTGCACCGGCCTCACGCGATCTGCGTGCGCCCGCTTGCACCATCGCCCCGCGCGTGCCACCCCATGCGCCGTCACGGCTCCGCCGGTTGCGGGGCGACCATCCTTGAAAGCGCCCTTTGCCCATGACCGCCATCGCGCTCGATCGCCCTGTCCATGAGGTTCTTGAAGCAGCGTTCAGCGACCTGCATGCAAGGCTCGATGCGCTGGGCGCGCCGGCCCCCTTGGCTCAAGCCCTGCTCGATTATGATCTGCAGTTGGGGCAAGTGGTGTTCATGTGGGAGAACGGTCAAAAGCGCCGCGCCAGCGCCCAATTGATCGGCGCCGCGCAGCCCGAACCCGGCGGCCCGCCCGA
>JBIKVO010000281.1:0-4567 GCA_044356795.1 Caulobacterales bacterium | reverse complement strand
AGCGAAAGCACCGCGGGCTTGTGGATCATACCCACCGGCGATATCGCCGCGAGGGTGCTATCGATGGGGGCGTGGTCAACGAGGAAGAGCGTGCGAAAAACCGGACCAAGGCATAAGTCCGGGCGAAGGGTGAGCACCCGTTCTTGATCATCAAGCGTGTGTTTGGTCTCGCCAAGGTCTGCTATCGCGGGCTGAAGAAGACTACGAACAGACTGTTTGTCGCCTGCGGGCTCTGCACTCTTTTCCTCTCTCGTCGCCGACTTGCGGCGGCTTGATCAGGGGCGGAGGCTGCCCAAAAGTGCGTTTTCCCCCTCGAATTAGGGGAAAACCGGATGAAAAAACGACCCCATCGGCCAACAATGCACCAAAACAATGCACCAAAAGACCAAGTATCGCGCGGATTTTGGGTCTAAATCAGAGCTTCCTTAGCCAAAAGCCGGAAGATGCCGATCGTCGCAGGCCGAGCCAGGTTGACTGCACGCCTACCCGCGACTAACCAAACATCCGTCCGGGGAGTCCCGCCGGATGTGGACCATTTCTGTCCGCACCAAGGGGCTGAGAGGCCGCCATCGCGCGTTGGGCAACAAGCCCGCGCCGGGCGCGGCGACCCGTAGAACCTGCACCGGATCATGCCGGCGAAGGGAGGGCTACAATGCAGAAGACCAATCCATTAACCGTGACGGCGCTGTGTTTAGGTGCGTGGGCGCTTTTGGGGGCGCCCGCGTTCGCGGACACACAGCCCGCGATGAATCGCACCCCAGGCGAAATCACCCCAGAGGATATCATTATTGTGCGCGGCGATGTGCTGGGGCGCAGCACCGCGCCCTATTCGGCCGTCCCACTCGGCGCCGAAACGATTCAGCGCCTCGATCTGGATTCGCTCGATGCGGTGGCGGTCGCTGTTCCCGGACTGTCGATGATCAATGACCAGGACCCCGGTACAAACATCGTGGCCATGCGTGGCGTGACCACGGATCGCTTGCAGCAGGCGGCCATTGCCTATGTGCTTGATGGCGTTCCGCTGGCAGACACGGAGTTTTTCACCGGGCCCTTGTTCGACATTGCGCGCATTGATGTGCTGCGTGGACCGCAAGGCGCCTTGTTTGGTAAAAGCGCTGCCGGCGGCGCCATTGATGTGCGCACCAACACTGCCGACACCAAGGATGGTTTCATCGCCGTCACGGCGGGAGACGGCAATCTGCGCGCCATGGAAGTCGCCGTCCATGTTGACTTGAGCGGCGATTGGCGCCTGCGCACTGCCGGCCGCTGGAGCGCCGCAGATGGTTGGATCACCAACAGAACGCTGAATCGCATTGTGGACGCTGAAGAAAGCCGCGCCCTGCGTTTACGCCTCGCGGGGCCATTCGCGGGTGGCGAACTCGACCTTACCGGGTTTCAGGTGCAAGACGATGGCGGAGCAGCGTGGGCATCAAGCAACACTGTCATTGGCCGTTTTGGCGGGAAACTTTCTGGCGCCGCACTTACCGATCCGATCGGTGATTTCGAAGGCCGCAGCGCCCGTCGATGGACGCAAGGCGCGATCCGCTATGACAGCCAGTGGCCGGGACCTCTGACCGTCTCTGTGCTGTTGGCGCGCGATTCCTACACCAAACGCTGGGTCGAAGAGCTGGACTACCGCCCCGGTGCTTTGACGTTTTTCGGCACACCGCTCTTTCCCACTGGCCTGCAACCCATCCGTCAACCCACCGACATCAAAGCCGCCACTGCGCAGACGCGTTGGCGCTGGGATATCACCAGCAATGCTAATCTGATACAAAGCCTTACGTTTGGCCTGTTCATGCAGGATATCGATCGCCGTCGCGTTGATGATTTCGGGCCGCTATTGTTTGGCGCTAATCCCGCCGCTTATAATACCGATACACTGCAACGTGCGGCGTTTTTCGCTTTTGCGCTGAGCGCCGAGACAACCAAGATGGACATCAATCTGCGCTACGATTCCGATGCGCGCCGCCAGCAGATCAGCGATTCAGCCACCGCTGCAGTGCGCGATGTAGCGCGCGCAGATTTCGGCCGTTGGCAACCGCGCATTGCTGGCAGTGCGCGCCTCAACCGCGACACTGAAGGCGAAACATGGCTTTACGGCGCCTATGGCGAAGGGTTCCGCTCCGGCGGCTTTAATCCCTTGCCGGGCCCCGCCAGCGTGTGGCGTGCGCGCTTTGAACCGGAAGTGACACGCAGTGCAGAAATCGGCGTGCGTCGCAGCACCACCACCATGTTCCTGGAGGCCGTGATTTTCGGCGCGCGCATCAGCGATTATCAAAATTACGCATTCCTGGACGGCAACTCCGTGACGCTGTCGGTGGATCGCGTCGACGTGGAGGGCGGTGAATTGACAGCGTCGCTGAAGAACCAGGCGCTGTGGGGTGGCGCAGCCGATTACGGCCTCGGTCTTGCCTATGCGCGCGCAACCATCGCGCAGAATCGCGCGCCAGACCCGCTTATCGCCGGCGCTGTGCGCGATTATTCCGGCAAGCGGGCGCCGAATGCGCCGCTGTGGAGCGGGGCTGCCAGCATCGATTGGTCTTTCCCGCTGGGCGATGCGGAATTGGGCCTCGGCGCGACGATGAATGCGACGGGCGAGACATTTTTCGAGATCGACAATCAGCTGCGCGCGCCCTCGAAAACATGGTTCGATCTGCGCGCATCCCTGGATCATGGCGGAACGCGGCTTTTGCTCCTGGTGCGCAACGCCACAAATGAGCGCTGGGCGCTTTCCGGCTTCGGACAAACCATGCTGCCCTTGTTGGCAGGTCTTGGACCGGACGGACCATTCGACAGTTTCACCCTCAATCGCGGACGACAAATCAGTTTCGAACTGCGGCGGAGTTTTGATTATGGCTTCAGCCTCGACAATCTGGGCGCGCGCTGAGCCGCTGCGCCGCGCCATGCACGATATGGCGTTTAATCGGGAACTCGCAGCGGGTACGCTGTCGCGCGGCGCGTTTCGCCACTACATGATTCAAGATGCGCTTTATCTGCAAGGTTATGCGCGCGTGCTGGCGATTGGCGCGGCGAAAGCCCCCGATGCCGACACGATCCTTGAATTCGCCAAAGCCAGCGAAACCGCCATCGTGGTGGAGCGCGCGTTGCACCAAGGCTATCTCGATCAATTCGGCGTGAGCGCAAGCGATCTCGCCGCTGCAGCCATGGCGCCATCGTGCGCGGCGTATGTGAACTTCATATTGGCGGAAGCCGCCACCGGCAGCTTCGCCACCTTGGTGGGCGCGGTGTTGCCGTGCTTTTGGGTGTATCGCGAAATCGGTTTGCATATCAAAGCATCGGGCGCGCCGGAAAACTTCTATCAGCCCTGGATCGACACCTACGCCGATGAAGCCTTTGGCGCCGCGACCGAGCGCATGATCGCCATTTATGATCGCTGCGCACGCGCGGCCGGCGCGGAAGAAAGGGCGCGCATGGAGCTTGGATTTCTGAATTGCACGCGTTACGAATGGATGTTCTGGGATGGAGCGTATCGCGAAGAACAATGGCCAATTGCAATCACTTAAAGCGCGTTTGAGATTTATCCGTTTTGCTGATCAGTGTGACCGGCAAAACCGATTTCACTCCACGACGCCTCGGTCCTAGCTCCCAGTCCAAAGCTGCAGATTTGGCGGCATGACAAGACGATAGGAAACTCCACCATGACCACTTCGGATGCAGGGCAAGGGAAGGTCCATCACATCACAATTGCGAAGGGCGATGGCATCGGCCCAGAGATCATGGATGCGTGCCTTCGGATTCTGAACGCATCGGGGGCCCGGCTGGAATGGGACGAAATCGAAATCGGCGAAAAAGTGTATCTAGCGGGCGTTTCGTCCGGCATTCGCCCTGATGCCTGGGGCAGCCTGCGGCGCACGAAGGTGTTCTACAAGGCGCCCATCTCCACCCCCCAAGGCGGCGGTGTGAAAAGCCTCAATGTCACGGTGCGCAAAACCTTTGGCCTGTTCGCCAATATCCGGCCAAGCTTTTCGCTGTCGCCGTTTGTAGACACCAAATACCCGAACATGGATCTGGTGATCATCCGGGAAAACGAAGAGGACCTTTACGCCGGCATCGAGCATCGCCAGACGCAGGATGTATACCAGTGCCTGAAGCTGATCACCCGTCCGGGTACTGAGCGTCTGGTGCGTTATGGCTTTGCGTTTGCGCGCTTGAACGGACGCAAAAAGGTAAGCTGTTTCACCAAAGACAACATCATGAAATTGACGGATGGCCTGTTCCACAAAATCTTTGACGAGGTGGGCGCCGAATATCCCGACATCGAAAAGGAACACTGGATTGTCGATATCGGCGCCGCAAAACTTGCCGACAAACCGGAACAATTTGACGTGGTGATCCTGCCCAATCTGTACGGCGATATCCTTTCCGACGTTGCCGCGGAAATCGCCGGTTCGGTGGGGCTTGCGGGAAGCGCCAATATCGGTTCGGAATTGGCAATGTTTGAGGCGATCCACGGTTCTGCGCCGCGTCGCGCCGGCCAGAATGTCGCTAACCCGTCTGGCCTGTTGATGGGCGGCGTAATGATGCTGCAACATCTGGGTGAAGC
>JBIKVO010000280.1:0-4569 GCA_044356795.1 Caulobacterales bacterium | reverse complement strand
TCTCCAGCATCCAGAAGCCAGAGAAATGGAATCACCGTTCGCGCCACAGCGAAAGACTATTTCCGCAACCTGCTAAGCACGCCAGTCAGAAAGCGCTTATCCTTCGAAACGAGGAAGAATTTCTGGCCGTCGCCAGCGCCAACGGATAAGTGCTGATCCGGTTTGTGGATTGCACTAAAGTAGGTGGTCACACCCGCCAACAAGAAGCCGACCCAGCCGGTGTGAGACCCGATCTGGGTCACGCTGCCCATGGCAATAAAGGCGGCGACGACAAAGGCGAACTCCTTATTGCTTTTGCCGGTTTCCACTTGCAAAGCGCCGCTATTGGCGATCGCGAACACATAAACTCCGCCAGACAGGGTCGTGATTTTGTACCGTGCGTTGATCAACTTCGCCCCTGCCGGTTTCAATTTTGTCTGCACTTTCGGGCATGCGCCCAAGCATGTTTTGAAATTGGTTCGCCATCCCACCACCCGTTTGGCTTTACTACGGCAGGTGAGTGAGTTGTCTGTTCAGGATAAGAGCGAGCGCGCGCCGATCCTAAAGCGCTCGGTTTTTCGTGCGGCGTTGATCGCGCATTAATCGCGCGCGGCGGCGCGCCGCAATCGGTCATTAATCGCAGCGCCGAGGCCATGCTCCGGAATAGGGGCTACCGCGATTATTGTGGCGCCTGAGGCGTCGGCGGCGCGCAAAGCGCCATAGAGCCGGGCTGCTGCCTCGGTCAAATTCCCATCGGGTGAGAGATCCATCGCAGCGCCTCGCAAATAGCGGGCGAAACCAATGCCGTATTCGCCGCTCTCCAACCCAAGCGCATTCAGGCGTAGCCGCGCCCGCGGTGCATAATGGCTGGCCAACATGCCTGGCGCAGACACTGCCTCGCTGGCGGCGGCAAGCGGGCCGGCGATGGCCTCCAGCGTTGCCCGCGGGATCGCGCCTTCGCGCAGCAGCCGCAGCGGTTTGTTCGGCAACACGGCGACGATGCTTGATTCCAGCCCCAGCGCACTCGCCCCACCATCCAACACGATGTCCAGGCCGGGCAGTGCGTCGTCGCGCAGATGTTGCACACTGGTCGGACTGATGCGGCCAGATGGGTTGGCGCTGGGCGCAGCCAACGGCCGGCCGACTGCCGCGATCAGCGCGCGCGCAACCAGGTGGGCGGGTGCGCGCACGCCAATGGTGGCAAGCCCGGCGCAGGCGAGATCGCACACTGCACCCGTTTTCTGGCGCGGCAGAACCAGCGTTAAAGGCCCAGGCCAAAAGGCCCTCGCCAGCGCCGTGGCCCGGTCACAGAACATTGCTTCGCGCGCGGCGTCAGCGGCGCCGAGCACATGCGCGATCAAGGGATTAAACTGCGGTCGGCCCTTGGCGGCATAAATCGCGGCAACCGCTACGGGATTGGTCGCGTCAGCGGCGAGGCCGTAGACGGTCTCTGTCGGCAGGCCGACCAATCCGCCCGCGCCGATTACCGCCGCGGCCTTGCTGATCCCCTCCGGTGAGGGGGCCACAACACGCAAGGCCTAGCCTGCGCGGGTGGCGCGCAAGGCCACATTCACCGTGACCATTCGCGACACCCAATCAAATTGCGGGTCGATGGTGAAGCCGAGGGCGGCCCGGTCCAGCTGCGCGGTTCCCGTCACGTTTGCCTGGTTGCCGGTGATCGCGGCGGTGAATCGGAACACCACAGGGTGGGTCCGGCCCTGGATCGTCAGCTGACCAGGGGCTTCGAAATTGGCGCCGCCCAGACTGCGGAACGACGATGCGCGGAACACGGCGGTGGGATGCTGGCGCGCCTTGATCCAGTCGTTTCTCAGGGTGGCGTCATTGCTGGCGTCACCCGAGCGGGCTGACGCCATCTGCAGGGTCACCACCGCGCTTGAGCCCGCCAAATTGCGCGGATCAAAGCGCAAATCGGCCGTCCAGCTGTCGAAGGAAAAGGACAGCCCTGTTGTATCTTCCGATACCGAGACGCGGCTGGCGCGTGGATCCACCGTCCAGGCTGCAGCCGCGGCGGCGGGGGCCGAGCTGGTGTTCACGATAGCGGCCTGGGCCGAGCGTGGTGTGGGCTGCGCCGTCGCCAAGGTCGGCGCCAGCGTGGGCGCCATCGCTGCACCGAAGGCGGCGACAATCGTCAAAGAACGAAACATCAGGTCCTCTTCAGGAACGGGATCATCCGGCCGGCGACGCCGTCACGGTCAACGAATTGGTGTTTCAATGCGGCGCCGATATGGAGAACCAAAAGCGCAATTATGGCGTAGGCCAAAAGCTCGTGCATTTCATAGGCCGAAGCCGCAATCGCTTTACGCATCTCCTCGCCGGCTTCCGCAATAAGCGGAATGTGGGGCACTTCAAACAGGCCGAACCACATCGTCGTGGCTGAGAAGGCCTCCCCCTCGGCGTTGAACCCGGAAGAGACATAGGCCCAACCGCTTAGCGGCATCGCGATCATGATGACATAGAAGGCGACATGGGTGAACCCAGCGGCGGCCTTCTGCCAACCGGGTATGGCGGCCGGCAGCGCCGGGGGCCGATGCGCGAGACGCCAAGCCAAGCGGGCAAGGCTCAAGACAAGAACTGTCAGGCCCATTGACTTGTGCATCTGAAACACTTGCACCAGCTGCGGCCCCAGCGCCCGTCGCTCCTCTCGCGTCATTTCACTGAGCGCTTCGGCGGTCGAACTCATCCAAAAGCCCACCGCGATGAGACCGACGATCGATAGCGCGATCAGCCAATGAAGAATGATAGCGACCATTGTGTAACGGTCCCGCGCAGGGTGGCTGTTCGGCGCGGCGGGGCTGAGGTCAGCAGTGGTCATCGCGTCAGTCTGCCTTCACAAACTCGGTTTCGATCAGCAATTGAACTTCGTCGGCGACATTCGGAAGCCAATTGGTCACGCCAAACTCAGAGCGCTTAAACGAACCATTGGCGGAAAATCCAACCAGCGGCTTGTTGTTGAACGGATGGGTGCGCCCGCCGCCAAACGTTACGTTCAGGGTCACGGGCTTGGTGACGCCATTGAGCGACAGATTGCCGATCATGCGGCCGCTTGTGGGGCCGGTGCGGGTAAGGCTGGTGGAGACAAACCGCGCTGTCGGGTTGGCCACCGCGCCGAGCGCTTCGCCGATTTTCTTGTCAAAAGCCAGTTCGCCCTGGGCATTGCGCAGGCCCGTGGAAACCGACGCCACATCGACCGCCACGCGCACGCTGGAGCGGGTTGGATCAACGGGATCGTAGGTCAGATCGCCTGACACTCTGTCGAAACGGGCCGTGTACAAGGACACGCCGAGGTGCCCGATGCGCCAAGTCACGGAGGTATGGGTCGAATCCATGTTGTAGGCGCCGGCGGCTGGCTTTGCGGTGTCCAGCGACACGCCCTCCACCAGCGCCAGCGCTGTTTGCAGGGGTTGGGTTGCCTGTTGCAGCGGCGCGCAGGCCGCAAGGGGGGCGATGGCCACGGCCGCAGCCAGAGCGAGAGTGCGCATTCATGTCTCCGTTCGGAATGGACTGACGCTGATGTAGCACGCCCCGCGCGTTCAGCGAGGGGGCGGGGCGGGCTGTTCTGGAAACCCAGTGTTTCCTCGCGATGTTTCACCGTGGCGTCTTGAGGCGGTGCATCCATGCGCCGGAAGCCCCGCTGGCGGGGGTTTTGCCATGCCCGCATGATCGCGCTAAACCGCCGGCCATGACACTTGCATTTGTTTTTCCTGGCCAAGGCAGCCAGGCCGTCGGCATGGGCAAGGCCTTGGCTGACGCATTCCCCTCCGCGCGCCATGTCTTCCAGGAGGTTGATGACGCGCTCAACCAAAGGCTTTCAGCCCTGATGTGGACGGGCTCGCCGGAAGAGCTGACCTTGACCGCCAATGCCCAGCCGGCGCTGATGGCGGTCAGCGTGGCGGCCATGGCGGCGCTCAAAAACGAATTTGGTGTTGGGGTGGAGACGGCCGCTGCCCTGGCGGGCCATAGTCTTGGCGAGTATTCGGCGTTGGCCGCCGCTGAGGCTTTCACGGTGGCTGACGCCGCCCGTCTGTTGCGCATTCGTGGCGATGCGATGCAAGCGGCGGTTCCAGTTGGCGAAGGGGCCATGGCCTCGCTGATTGGCAAGGTCGATGTGGCGTTGGCCGAGGAGATCGCCGCTGCGGGCGCTGAAGCGGGCGTGTGTGTGGTCGCAAATGATAACAATGTCGGCAATGTCGTGATCTCCGGCGCCAAGGCGGGTGTTGACGCCGCCATTGCCGCCGCAAAGGCGAAGGGCGCCCGGGCGATCCCGCTGAACGTTTCGGCGCCGTTTCATTCGCCACTGATGCAACCGGCCGCCGATGCGATGGCGGCGGCGTTGGCGAAGGTCACGATCGCACCGCCCCTAGTGCCTGTGTTTGCCAATGTCACGACAAACCCCACCCAAACGCCGACCGAAATCCGCACCCTATTGGTGCAACAAGTGACTGGCCGTGTGCGCTGGCGCGAAAGCATTGAAGCGATGCACGCCGCGGGGGTTGCACGTTTTGTTGAAGTGGGCGCGGGCAAAGTGCTTGCCGGGATGATCAAGCGCATCGCGCCGGATGCGGAGGCGCT
>JBIKVO010000018.1:0-15775 GCA_044356795.1 Caulobacterales bacterium | reverse complement strand
CGTCCACCGCCATCATGCGGCGGCCAGAAGCCGATCCCGGAGAGAACCATGACCCCGACCAGGCCGGCCGGTTCAACACAGCCACTTGACCAACGCGATTGGAGACCGTGATGGGATGCTATCTGGATCAAGAGTTCAGCCGAAGTGCATGTCAGCACGCTGTTCGACCTTCGATCCACGTTGGAAGAAGCGGGTTGGGCGGTCGAGATAGAAAGATCGAGATAGAAAGATCGAGATCGTCAGGATTGTCCGTCCCGGGAAGTGTCTGTCCTGGGACCAGCATCAAGTTATGGCGGTCCCTTCGGCTGGCGCGCCGACGGCGAGCTGTCTTTACGCCCAGAAATTCAACCCAAGCCGCTTTCAGGGAAAGTGGCGTTCGGTTTCCCCTGCGAGCACTTTCTTGGGTTTCGAGTGAGACATCTTCGCAACCAAGATCGCGATTCATGCTGCGATTGAACCTGCACCGGCGGTCTGTCGGATGGGTGTTTGAGCGCGGAAACGGTTTGTCCCAAGGGGCGCTCCCTCCGCGGGCGGGGGCGGAGTAGCGCCGCCTTTACACGCCCCCATATCAGCGCGAAGATCGGGCATGAACATTCGCCCCCTCGTTGCGGCCGCCTGCGCCGCGCTGCTGGCTGCGTGCGCGCACGCGCCGCCTCCACCCGCCGCCGCCAACCCGCAGGACGCGTTTTTTGCCGGCCTGCAAACCTTGTGCGGGAAAAAGGCCCAAGGCCTACTCACGGCGGGCGATCCCGTGCTTGACAAAGACTTCGCAGACAATGCGCTGACGCTTGGCCCGGTGCATTGTGCGCCCGCGCGGGTGGAGATCCCGTTTGCCGTCGGCAATGATCGCAGCCGCACCTGGATCATTACGCGCACGCAGAGCGGCTTGCGCTTGAAGCACCGCCACGCCCATGGCGAGACGGAAGATGCGTTGTCCAATTATGGCGGCGACACCCAAACGCCCGGTTCGGCCGCCCGCCAGGATTTCCCCGCCGACGCCGAAAGCAAATCCATGTTCCTGGCGCAGAATCGCGCGGTTTCGGTGGACAATGTCTGGGCGCTGGAACTCACGCCCGGCACAGATTTTGCCTACAGCCTGCGTCGGCCCAATCGCTTTGTGCGCGTCGCGTTTGATCTTCTTCCCTAAGCGCGGATTGGGCGCTGTTATCGCAGTGGCGCTTGTTTTTCCGGCTGGCGCCGATCTGCGGCGCATGAGCAGTCCGCGTGACGCCCGTCACAGCGACGCTACGCGCCCTTGAAATCCTTGCCTTGTCTGGTTGGCTTGCCGGATGAAAGACCAATTCAAGGAGGGATGTATGCGTGTCCTCCTGCCTGCCTGTGTTGTCGCTATGAGCCGGATGGCGGCGCCGACTGCATGAGCCGATTGTGTGAATTTCAGCCCCGCCCGCGCTGAAGCAGAGCGCCAGGCGGCGCGGCGTGCGCCGCTCACCGCCAAGCAACCGGGGCGCCTACGCTGTGCGGTTTGGAGCGGGACCTTCAATCGCTCGGTGATCCCAAGTCCGGCTGCAGTCTGACCGCCCGCGGCCCGGCTGCGCGCTGCACGCCCACGGCGTCGTTTCGCAAATTCGTGACGGCCATCCATCCCCACATCAAGCGCGTGACACAGCGAGATGGATCAGGCCGCGAATGGTTGAAGAATTCGCTTGCGGGCGATCGGATTGTACTCACGTCCGGTAAGGAATTGAACTTCATTGGCGGGCGCTGCGGCCCTGGCGGTGAAAAGAGTTGCGCTTCGATGCCGATCAAGCCCGCGCGACCAGTGGGCGCGTTGACGACGGATCAGCAGCCCTACGCCGTCGATGAGAGTGTGAACTGGTCGCTGGGGGTGGGCGGTCAAGGCGGCAACTTTGTGCAGATTGGGGCCAGTGGCGCTGCACTCCTCAATGCAGCGCGCCAAACGACATCCGCGCCCACACCGCCAACGCCGCCCACTTCGCCAACGACGAACGCAGCGAATGGCCCGCCCGCTTCCACATCCGGCGCGCGCAATGCCGGCGCTGAGATTGGCGGGCGCGTGATTTGTGGTGGATTGGCCGGCGAAGTTGGCGGCGCTTCGGGTCCGTTGTTGGGCGGCGGTTACAAGCAACAACCGCAACCGTCCAACACGACGCAGAACTGCCCGTGTTAACGCTGGCGCGCCATATTGCGGCAATGACGGCGGCGCTTTGGCGGCGCCGTTGTTTTCGTTTGCGGTGCGTGCGTGATGCTGGTTTCGGCGCCGAGATTGTGGTGCGCATGCGGGCCGCGTTGTGCGCCATGCCTTGGCATGGGCGTCGCCGATTCGGCGTGTTCTGCGCGGCACACGCAGAAAAATCATCACGCGTCATTCAGCCGAAACCGGAGCAAAACCGACCCCGCATGCGCAAGGATTGTGTTCAGCAATCGGCGCTATGTGTAATATCCACGGGGTTTTTCTTTGATGTCGGCGTGATGCGCGGCGGCGTCAGCAGCGCAAATCCACGATGAACTAAGCTGAAACGCGCCATCAGCGTGTCATTGACGTTGCGCCCCGTATGTGCTTGAGGCAGATTTAGTCGTGTTTTTAGGAGACCACGTCAATGCCACGCATGAAAGCCGCTGAAGGCGAAAAGAAGACTGCCGAAAAGAAAACCACCCGTCGCGCCGCGACGCCGAAGGCCCCGCGCAAGCCGACCGCCAAAAAAACCGCGGTGAAGAAAGCGGTGAAGACCACCACTGCCAAAAAGCCGCGCGCGGCGAAGGCCGCCGTGAGAACGACGGTGAAGAAGGTCGCTGAAAAGAAGCCGCGCGCTGCAAAGGCCGCGGTGAAAAAGACTGCCGTCAAGACGGCCGCCGCGAGCAAGAAGCCGCGCGCGACCAAAGCGGCTACCGCAAAGGCCGCCAAGACCCCGGCCGTGCGCAAGCCGCGCGCCACGAAGGCCGCCGTGAAGACGGTTGCAAAGCGCGCTACCGCGACGAAGAAAAAGGTCTGATGTCTGGCGAGAAGGGCCAGCGTGATCGCACTGCTGCGGCACAGAAAACCCTTCCGCATTCTGCTTCGGTCTCCGCATTCCTCGACGCCGTGCCAGACGCACGGCGTCGAGAGGACGCAAAAAGCGTCGCGGAGCTGATGGCCTCCCTGACGGGTGAACCCGCGGTGATGTGGGGGGGCATGGCCGGGTTTGGCCGCTACTTCTACACGCATCAATCGGGTATATTTAAGGGTAGGGGCGTTTGGGCGACGCCTTCCTGACCGGTTTTTCCCTGCGCAAGTGGATCTGGTGATTGACATCACCGCCGGGCTTGACCGCTTTGCCGATACCCTCAAACGCCTCGATCCGCACAAGACGGCCAAAGCGTGCCCCTCTCTCAAAAGCCTTGCCGCCATCGATCGGGTGTCCATGGATCGTGTGTCGTTGGCGGAGATGATCAGCCAGTCGGTCGCGATCATGACGTCACACTATCGGTGAGGCGCGGGCGCGTTTGCCGACCAGGTCGGCGCCGGTTGGTCAACTGAAAACGCGCTCAATGAAGAGCTTGGGCATTCCAATCCGATTTATCGGATCGGAATTTGCCCCAAGGGCTGCATGGCTGTTTGCGCGAAAGACATGGCGCTGCACTGGGTGTTCGCGCACGATATCGCCAAGGCCTGCGCGCCAGACATAAGGCGGTTGTTTCGCGCGCGGGTGATCTGCGGGATCAAGATTCAGGCCGCTCTCGCCGCCGCCTTCGGCGAGATTGGGGGACAAGCGTTGCCCCAATATGGCCCGGGGGGAAACAATGGCTGCATCGGGGCCGCCATGTCGTCGCAACAAGACGGCGGTGATCTTCATCCATGGGCAGGGCGAACAACGCCCGATGGAGGACCTGCGCCTTCTGGTGGACGCGGTCTGGTCCAACGATCCCGCCATCGACAACGTCGCGGAGAGTCGGCATGTCTGGTCCACGCCGGACCCGCACTCTGACACACTGGAGAGCCGGCGTCTGACCACCGACACCTTCAAAGCCCAGTCCGTGGAAGATCGCGGGCGTTCTGTCGATTTCTTCGAATTCTACTGGGCGCACAAAATGACCGGCAATCGCGCGCTGGATGTTGTGCAATGGGCGTTTGAGAAATGGCCGCGGCGCAGCCCCTTGCGGGTGGCGCCTGCCATGCTTTTGCTCAAGCTGATTCCGTCGTTCGTGCTGGCCTGCCTGCTGCTGGTGGTGGCGGCTCCAATCAGCGAATTTGTGATCAGCGTGTCCGATTCTGTGTTGCCGGAATTGCCAAGCCTTTCGGGCGATGATGCAAGGCCGCTGCCGGTGGCGCTGACGGAAACAGCGCGTGGGCTTGGTGTCTGGTGGCATGGGCATTTGCTGGCATGGGGCTTGGGTGGGCTTGCATGGCCTTTGGCTTTGCTGGGGCTTGCGTGGTTGGCGTCTGCGCGTGCGCCAAGACGCGCGTCGCTCCAGGCGCCCTATGTGCCATTGCTGTGGATCGTTCCGGGGCTTGCGCTGTTTTGGTTCTTGATGACGGTGGGCTGGCTGTTCGCGGCGGGTCCGCACCGCGCCGATCCGGTCGCGGCGTGGCGCGCGGCAGGCCACATGGTGTTGCTGATTGGCGTTGTGGTCGGGGCGGCGGTGATCATCACATCGGCCACGACGATCCCCTTCATCCGACAAGTGATGGGCGACAGCTCCCGCTATTTGCGTCCCGCCCCGGACAATATCGCCGCGCGCGCCGCCATCCGCGAATCTGGCGTTAATCTCTTGGAGCGTCTCCACCGCGAAACCGATTATGATCGTGTGGTTATTGTGGCGCACTCGTTGGGATCAATCATCGCGTATGATGTGCTGCTGCAGTTTTGGGCGCGCCAAGCCCGCGCCTGGTATGCTGACGAGGGCCTTGGCGATATCTTTGACGAGGTCGAAGCCGCAACGCGTGCGATCTATGACGCCGAGCAGGCAGCCTCGCCGGCCCCCACCCTATTCCAGCTTTTAGGGTGGGCTGGCGACGATCGCGCCGCGCGCATTCGTGCGCATGGGGCCATCGTGCAGGCGCGCGCACGGTTGCGCGATGCGCAGCGCCGCTTCACTGCCCGTCTCGCCGCGCGCACCGATAAGCCCTGGCTGATCACCGATTTGGTGACGCTGGGCTCGCCGCTGACCTACGCCAAATTTGTGCTGTGCGAGAGCGATGCCGAATTCGATCACAAGCGCCATGCATTGCTGGAACTGCCCAGTTGTCCGCCATTGCCGTTCACGCGCAACAAGGTTGGCGCGCCGGGCTTTACGTTTCCGCGACGGCGCGGGGTTGAGGGCGCGGCGGTGCGCAGCCCGCGCCACGACGCCGTGTTTGCCGCGGTGCGGTGGACCAATTTGTATTTTCCAAGCGTTGGCGGCTTTTGGGGCGACATGATCGGCGGCCCCATTGCACCGATGTTTGGGCCCGGCATTGAGGATGTGGAAGTGCATGGCGAGCGCGCTTTGCGCGGTTTTGTGCACAATCTGTATTGGATCAACCCGCATGGGCGCGCGCGCGACCCCGGCCATATTCAGGCCCTGCGCAAGGCGTTGGCGCTGTCGGAGCCCGTGCCGGAGCCTGCCAAACCCGGCGACTGCGCGCCGATATAGTGGGCCGTCAGGCCACACACTCAGTCGTTTTCCTTGCGGCGCATCAGCCCCGCAAGCTTGTCCGGCGCCAGCACTTTCACGCCGGTGCGCCCGACGCTGACAAAGCCTTCATCAACCCACGCATGCAGCCGGCGATTGAGTTTTTCGCGCGACACATGAATGCGGCGCGCCATTTCGGTTTGCGTCAAAGCGACCACGCGGGCGCCGTGGGCGCTTTCTTCAAGCAGCAGCTTTGCTGCCTTTGCCGCGAGATCAAGCAGCGCGTGCGTTTCGATCTGTTGATCCGCTTCGCGCACCCGCCGGGCAAGCGCCGTCAATAACGCCAAGGCTGCTCCCGGCTCATCGGCCAAAATCTCCAGCAGGGCATCGCGACTGATCTTGATCAGGCTGGTGCGTCGCGTTGCGCGCGCATCGGCTGAGCGCGGGCCCGCATCAATTGCGGCCAGTTCACCAAGCACTTCGCCCGCGCCGAGCGCCGCAAAGCGCACCGTGCGCCCGCCCTCCGAAACCGCGCCGACTTCGATTTCCCCCTCCACCACAATGTAAAGGCCGTCGCCGGGGTCGCCCTTTTCAAACAAAGTGGTGTTCGGCTCAAGGCGCACCACACGCCCCTGCGCCAGAAGCCGCTCGCGCGCTTCCGGCGTCAGCACTTTCATCAGGCCGGATTGCGCCAAGCTTTGCGCGGCAATTGTTGTCGCCATGGGCTCTGTCTAACAGAGTCTGGCTTGGTGATCCATCTTTTGCGCCCAACGCGTATGCCAGGATGTTTCAGGAGACGTCCATGCGCCGCGCGATGCTTGCCGTTTTGTTCGTGGGGGGGGCGCTTGTGGCCGCCCTGGCGTCTGCCTGCGCCACGGCGCCCGCGCCGCCGCGGGAGCAGGCATTGGCGCCGTTCGTGGTGGAGCGCGACCTTGCCGGCAAGACGATCGGCCGTGGCGAGTTCCGCGCGATTGGTCGCGCGCCTCGCCCCTTCGTGGCGTATCTCGATGGAACCTGGGACGGCAAAGTGCTGACGCTGGTGGAGGATTTTGAATTCGCCGACGGGGAGAAAGATCGCAAAACATGGCGGCTGACGCAGATCAGCCCGACAGAATGGCGCGGCGTGCGTGAAGATGTGGTGGGTGAGGCGCGCGGCTTTATGGACGGCAATGCGTTCCGGCTTGAATACGATATTCTGCTGCCCGATCCCAATGGCGGACGCGGCGCCCAGGTGCGCTTCCGCGATGTCATTGTCCGCACAACCGACGGCGCAGTATTGAATGATGCGACGGTGGGGTTCTTTGGCTTTCTGGTCGGCGGCGTTTCACTGCGGATTGAGCGGGCGACGCCATGAGCGCCAGCGGGCTGGTTGTGGATGCCGGCGTTGTCATGACCACCGCGCCGGACATGGAAGCGGCTTCCGCGATTGCCGTGCGCTTGACCAGCGCCAAACTGGCCGCCTGTGTGCAATTGCAGTCCGTCACCAGTGTGTATCGCTGGCGCGGCGCGGTCGAAACCAGCGATGAAGCTTTGCTGATCATCAAAACCCGCGCCAGTTTGTTTGATGCGGTGGCGGCGGAAATCCGGGCCGGGCACGCCTACGAAAC
Source organism: Caulobacterales bacterium (assembly GCA_044356795.1). Classification (GTDB taxonomy): domain Bacteria; phylum Pseudomonadota; class Alphaproteobacteria; order Caulobacterales; family Aquidulcibacteraceae; genus JBIKVO01. The sequence goes on along the minus strand of JBIKVO010000018.1, from coordinate 8,597 downwards.
GCCGGAACTTCTCATGACGCCAGCCACCGCGATCGATCCTGAATATCATGACTGGCTGCTGCACGAGACGCGCGAGGCTTAACGCAGGGGGCGAAGCAGGATTGTCGCGGCCACACAGGCCGTAAAGCCCGTGAGGGCGCACATGATGAGCTGGGCGGGAAAGCCCAATGGCACAAACAACATCGCAAGTCCGGTCGCCCAGGCGCCGATTGCGGGCCAAACAAACAGCGCACGCCGCAGCATCACCGCCAAGCTGATCAGCGCAAGTCCCACCGCCAACCAGTGCCACGCCTGCACGGCGGCGATGAACGCGTTCGCCTCCATCACCGCGAACCGCCCGTTGCCTTGATCGCGGCGCGGGCGAGGGCGTCGGCGCGCTCATTCATCGGGTCGCCGGCATGCCCTTTGACCCAAAACCACGACACCGTGTGGCGGCCGGCGGCGTCATCCAGGCGGCGCCACAGATCGTCATTCTTCACCGGTTTGCGATCGGCGGTTTTCCAGCCATTGCGCTTCCAGCCGTGAATCCACTGGGTGATGCCTTGGCGCAGATATTGGCTGTCGCTGTGCAGGCGCACCGCGCAGGGCCGCGTCAACGCCTCCAGCGCGACGATCGCGGCCATCAGCTCCATCCGGTTATTGGTGGTCGGGTCTTCCGCGCCGCTCAGCTCCTTCTCGACGTCGCCCCTCCGCAAAATCGCACCCCAGCCGCCGGGGCCAGGATTGCCAGAGCAGGCGCCGTCCGTCCAAATGTCCACTATACTCATCGATAGAGCCTAAAACGATTTGCGATCCCTGCGAAGCGGGCCTTGCCGCGTCCTGGTCGAGTAGATGGGTTTCATGACAATCCCGAAAATGCACTTGATTGCAGAGGCTGAACGATCGTTCTGAAATCGTTGTGACGACGCAGACGGCGGCGCCAATGACCCGTGTGCGGCGCGTGGCAACGGCGCAAATCGAGGCGCGGGATCTGAATTTCGCCGGGATGAGTGAGGATCTGCAGCGATCTCCCTGCGGGCCGAATCAACCGCCTCGCATCTGCCAGAGACCGCCGATCTCAATGTCGATCAAAGTCCGTAAGAGCGCGCGCTTTCGGCATGGCGGTGAAAGGCCAGTTTGTCGGCATAGTCCAGCGGGTCTTTCGGACGCACAAGGGCGCCAGCCGGCGCGGCCGACCAATCGGCAAGCCGGGTTGCAAAAAAGCGCATCGCCGCGCCGCGCGCGAGAATTGGAAAAGCGTCGCGTTCCGCCGGCAGCAATGGGCGCACCGATTGATACCCCGCGACCAAAGCCATGCCGTTGGTGAGATTGTAGCTGCGGTCGCTTTCAAAGCACCAGGCATTGATGCAGATCGCCAAGTCATAGGCCAGCGCATCCGTGCACGCGAAATAGAAGTCGATCACGCCACCCAATGCGTCATCGAGGAACAGCGCGTTATCGGGAAACAGATCCGCATGGATCACGCCGCTGGGCAGGCCCGCGGGCCAATGCTGTCGCAGAACCTCCAGATCGGCGCCGATATTGGCGGCAAGCCCCGGGCGCAGCGCCTCCGCAATGTCTGTATGCGGTGCGATCAGCGGCGCCCAGGATGGCAAGGACAGGGCGTTGGTGCGCTGCATGGCAAAGCCCTGCAAAGCGATGTGCAGCCGCGCAAGGCCAACGCCGATCGCCCGGCATTGCGCAGCACTCGGCCGGCGCGGCGACAGGCCGTTTAGAAAGGTCACGATCGCGCAAGGCTTATTGTGCACTTGCCCAATCAAACCGCCATCCCGTAACCGCATCGGTTGCGGCGCTGGTACGCCGGCGGCGGCCAGTTGCGCCATCACCGCCATAAAGAAGGGTAGATCATCTGCCCGTACGCGCTTTTCAAAGATTGTGAGAATGAAGCGGCCAGCCTCGGTTTCGAGCAGAAAGTTCGAGTTCTCCACACCCTCGGCAATGCCTTTGAAGGCGCGCGCGCGGCCCAGATCATAGGCGCCAAGAAGGGTGTCGAGGTCGTCGTCCGACAGGTCTGTGTAAACCGCCACGATGGACCTACAAAGTCATGTCGCAGACAGCGCCCGCTTCCAGGGCAGTGCGCATCGCTGCGGAAGGCACGATGGTTTTGCGCGTCGACAAATCAAATGTCAGCGCGACCGCTTCGGCCGTCGCCCATGCCTGACCGGTCACAGGATCAAGCATCCAATGCGCGATGTGGAAGGTCTTTTCCTGCACCTCCGTCACAGCGGAACGCACGACAAACGCATCGCCCGCGCGCGGCCAACGGCGATAAATCAAGCGATACTCCACCACCGCAGCGCCAGCATTATCCGCCCCGGCGCCCGCGTCGGCCGCCACTTGGGTGCGCCATGACGACACCAGATGCGGCGCGGAATCGGAAATGCGGCCAATCACGATTTCCGGCCGCATCCGGCCGAACATATCGGTTTCCTGCGGCAAGATAGCGCCGCGGCCAATCACGAGCGCGCCCAGCACATCGGCGCGCGCCATGGTGGCTTCGGCGGGCATGCGGGTGGGGTCAATGCTGCGCGCCGCGCCATGGGCGGGGATGACGCAGGCCAGATTTGCCGCGCGTTCGCGACAGCGCGCTGGAGTGGGGAAACTGCGCCCGGTTGAGGGCTCAACATGCGCCACAAGAGTGGTGATGGCGGCGCACGCCGCCCCGTCGACGTGGCGCAATTCCTGATACACTCGGGCGGTGGTTTCGGTCAAATCCACCACCCCGCTCAATAATGTCAATGGCGCACCGGGGCGGGCCTCTTTCAGGAACCGGATGTGCTGTTCAATCGGCAGCCATGTGGCGTTGGCGCGGGCGCGGAACGCCCCCGGTGCGCCCAACGCCGCGCTCACCCCGGCAAGGCCCTCACTGGCGCGCTGCACATAAAAGCGGACATTCATATGTCCGTTCTCATCGCACTCCCAGGCGTTGCAGATGCCGCGATACGTTTCCAAGGTCGGTGCTGTCATCAATTCATGTCCGATCAGGGGCGGCGCGTCAGGCTGCGCGCTTGGCTTGGCACGCCGCGCACTCGCCGTAGGCTTCGATGACCGTATCGGCGAGCAAAAAGGACAAACGCTTGGCCGCGTCCTGGATGTCGTGCAAAGCGTGGCCAGCGTCGACCTCGGCCGCCGCGCCGCAGCTTTTGCAGATCAGAAAAACCTGCGCTGCGTGGGCTGCGCCCATCCGGCAGGCGATGAACGCGTTGTCGCGTTCCAGCTTGTGGACAAGCCCAAGGCGGGTGAGAAAGTCGAGGGCGCGATACACGGTGGGCGGCTTGGCCGGGCCTTCCTCCGGCTTCAACAGCGCCAGCAAGTCATAGGCCTTCACCGGGCCCGCGGCGGCCGCCAGCAGCTCCAGCACCCGTCGGCGCAGGGGCGTCAGGGTTTCGCCGGCCGCGGTGCTGACAGCCTCCGCATGGGCCAGGATGGGGGCGACCGGATCACCAGGGGATAAAGGAGGAGATGAAGGGGGGGTGGTCATGGGACGCCACCATCGCAGGCTTTGGGCGGACTGAAAAGAAGCGCCGAAAAAGCACATTGAAAAAGCCCGGCAGACACGCCCAGCCTAACCGCGAGGGGCGTCACGGCAATGTTGCGTTAACCAATAAGGCCGGTTTTGGGGTGTTTGGCCGCGTTTTTGTCTTTCAATTGTTCCGAATCAAAACGATTTGGTAACAGTCATGGTTGTCGCGCGCCCCAGCTGGATGGATTGGCATGGCGGGCGGGCGCGCTGGATCGTGGAACGTCAGTCTGATCGCCCTGATCAGAGGGGCGTATAGGCAAGAGGATGTTAGGCTCATGACCCACTCGTTCAAACCGGCTGGCGCCGCGTTGGCGGCCGTGGTCGCAGGTCTGGCCGTTCCGGTCACAGTTTCGGCGGAAGCGCCGGATCTGGGCGGGACTGAAACGCCGGCGCAGCAAGCGCAGTCCTTCGCCAACGCCCTGGCGGCGATGGGCGATGGCCGCGCGACGCCGTTCGGCGAAACGCCGGAGCCCAATAGTGCGCTGTTGGATGTGCCGCTGGGCGGACTGGGATCGCCGACCGATTTCGGCTGATCGCCAGGAGGCTCGGCCTGCGGCGAAGGGCAGCCTGCGATCCGATGGCGTCGGGTCAGATCGCTCAGAGGATTGAGCGGGGCCATTTTTTGCCCCCTGAGAGGGATTCACACAGCCCATTCATGCGCGCCAAATCTGGCCCGATGCTGGCGCTCCTGTAAGGCTGGCGGAACAGCGCGCAAGCCGCTATTCCAGGGGCCATGACTCACTCTGCTCTTGCTGAAAAAACCGTCGAAACCCCGTTGGATGTCCGCAGCGCCCGTCCCGATCAGCTGGTCGCGGGCAAGACAGGCTTATGGGAAGTGGTCATCGGGATGGAAGTCCACGCCCAGGTCGCGTCGCAGGCGAAGTTGTTTTCCGGCGCCTCCGCGTCCTATGGCGGCGACCCCAACGCCCATGTCAGTCTTGTGGATGCGGCGATGCCGGGCATGTTGCCGGTGATCAATGCCGTCTGCGTTGAGCAGGCGGTGCGCACCGGTCTTGGGCTCAATTGCGCGATCCATCTGTGGAGCCGCTTTGACCGGAAGAATTACTTCTATCCCGATTTGCCGCAGGGCTACCAGATCAGCCAGTACAAGGATCCGGTGGTGGGCGAAGGCGCCATCGAGATCGACGGTGATCATGGCGAACCCATCACGGTGCGCATCGAGCGCATCCATTTGGAGCAGGACGCCGGCAAGTCGATCCATGATTTGTCGCCGACGGAAACCTTCGTCGATCTCAATCGCGCGGGCGTGGCGCTGATGGAGATTGTCTCGCGCCCAGATATTCGCTCAGCCAAAGAGGCGGCGTCCTATCTCACCAAACTTCGCGCGATCGTGCGGGCGCTGGGCACGTGCGACGGCAACATGGAAGAAGGCAGCCTGCGCGCCGATGTGAATGTGTCGGTGCGCAAGCCCGGGCAGCCGTTTGGCACGCGCTGCGAGATCAAGAATGTGAATTCGATGCGCTTTGTGGCGCAGGCGGTGGAGTTTGAAAGCCGCCGCCAGATCAAGCTGATCGAAGATGGCGGCGTCGTGCGCCAAGAAACGCGGCTGTTCAACGCCACCAGCGGCGAAACGCGCGCCTTGCGCAGCAAGGAAGATGCGCCCGACTATCGCTATTTCCCCGATCCCGATCTGCTGCCGCTGGTGATCAGCCAGGCAACCGTGGATGCGATCAAGGCCAGCCTGCCAGAACTGCCGGACGCCAAGAAAAAGCGCTTCATGGAGCAGCTGGGCTTGAGCGCGTACGATGCCGGCGTGCTGTCTGGCGATTTGGAGGCCAGCGCCTATTTCGAAGCGGCAGCGGCGGGGCGCGACGCCAAGCTTGCGGCCAATTGGGTGACGCAGGAATTGTTCGGCCTGCTGAACAAAAAGGGACTGGAACTGAAGGATAGTCCGGTTTCGGCGCACGCTTTGGGCGGCCTGATTGATCGCATCGCAGACGCCACGATCAATGGCAAAATCGCCAAGGACGTCTTTGCCAAGATGATCGAAACCGGCGATCCTGCCGACACAATCATCGCGCGCGAGGGCCTCAAACAGGTCACAGACACCGGCGCGATCGAAAGTGCGATTGACGCCTTGATTGCCGCCAATCCCGACAAGCTCGCAGAGGTGAAGGAAAAGCCGAAAGCGCTGGGCTGGTGGGTTGGACAAGCGATGAAGGCTACCGGCGGCAAGGCCAATCCGGCGATCGTGAACGCCATCTTGAAAGAAAAACTCGGCGTGGAGTGAGCGCCAGCGCACGCTTCCCCCAGTGCACGCCTGCCCAAGGAGGGCCCATGACACTCCACGCACAGCCGCCGCGGTTTGCCGCTGCGCCCGATCTTGACGCGCTTGCCGCCATCGAAGAGCGGATGTTGTGGCTGGCCTGTTGGACCATCCACAACGCCAATCACCTGCGCGACAACCGCGATGGGTTGAAGGTGGGCGGGCATCAGGCCAGCTGCGCCTCGATGACGACAATCATGGCGTCGCTGTACGCGCATGTTCTGCGTCCGCAAGATCGCGTCGCGGTGAAGCCGCATGCAAGCCCGTTGCTGCATGCGCTGCATTATATGTGGGGCCGGCAGACAAAAGATCAGCTGGAGCGGTTTCGCGGTTTTGGCGGTGCACAGTCCTACCCGTCCCGCACCAAAGACAAAATCGATGTGGATTTTTCGACGGGCTCGGTTGGGCTTGGCGTGGCGATCACGGCTTTTGCCTCGCTGGTGCAGGATTATCTGATCGCGAAAGACCGGGTGAAGCCGCACGAGGCGGGGCGCTTTATCGCGCTGGTGGGCGATGCCGAGCTTGATGAGGGCAATATCTATGAAGCGCTGATTGAGGCGTGCAAGCACGACATCCGCAACACCTGGTGGATCGTGGATTACAATCGCCAAAGCCTCGATGCAGTCACACCGGACCGGATGTTCGATCGCTTTGATGATATCTTCGCCGCCGCCGGCTGGCGCGTTGAAACGCTGAAATTCGGCAGGCAGCTGCGAGAGGCGTTCAAGCGCCCAGGCGGCGGCAATCTGCGCGAATGGATCGAGGCGTGCCCGAATGATCTGTATGCGGCTTTGTGCTTTGAGGGCGGGGCTGCATGGCGCGAGCGTTTGAATGCCGATCTGGTGGGCCCGGCGCGTAAAATCATTGATCCGCTGGATGATGCAAGCCTTGCCGGATTGATGGAAAATCTCGGCGGGCATTGCCTTGAAACCATGCTGGAGGCGTATCTCCGTGCAGCCTCTTCCACGCAGCCTTTGTTCATGCTTGCCTACACCATCAAGGGCTGGCGTTTGCCATTTCAGGGCCACAAGGACAATCACGCGGGCCTCATGAATCCGGCCCAGATGGCCGCGTTCCGCGAGAAATTGGGCGTGCCGCAGGGCAAGGAATGGGCCGCGTTTGCGGGCCTGAAGCCTGAGATGATTGCCCGCTGTGAGGCGGCGATGCGGGCAGCCCCGCTCGCGCAGGCCCCGGAGCGTCGCTACACCGCGCCGTCAATCACTGTGCCTGCGCGTTTGGCCGCGCCGGACGACACAGAGATTTCCAGCCAAGCCGCGTTTGGCAAAATTCTCAACGAGATCGCCCGCGAAGGCGGCCCGCTCGCCGATGCGATCGTGACCATGTCGCCGGATGTCTCCGTCAGCACCAATCTTGGCGCCTGGGTGAATCGCCGCGGTTTGTTTGGCCGGGAAAACCAGGATGATTTGTTCCGGCGCCGCAAAATCGCGTCAGCGCAAATCTGGTCGGAAAGCCCGAAGGGGCAACATATTGAGCTTGGCATCGCGGAGCATAATCTGTTTCTCACGCTCGGTGCATTCGGCCTGAGCGCACCGCTGTTTGGAACACGGCTTTTGCCGATCGGCACACTGTATGATCCGTTCATTGCGCGCGGCCTCGATGCGCTGAATTACGCATGCTATCAGGATGCGCGCTTTTTGCTGGTGGCGACGCCATCGGGCGTGACTCTGGGCCCCGAAGGCGGTGCGCACCAGTCGATCAACACGCCGCTGATCGGGATGGGGCAGCCGGGCCTTGCATCGTATGAGCCGGCCTATGCTGACGAAGTTTCCGTGCTGATGCGCCACGCCTTTGCGCACATGCAGGCGATCGATGGCGAGAGCGTCTATCTGCGCCTGTCGACGCGATCGCTGCCGCAGCCGCAGCGCACCGACGATGCCTGGATTTCCGGCGCGATTGCGGGCGCTTATTGGATGGCGCCTCCGTTGCGCGGCGCAGAATTGGCGATTGTGGTATGCGGGGCCGTGGCGGCGGAGGCGCGCGCCGCTTTTGATCAGCTTGCCGATGATTATCCGGGGCTTGGGCTTTTGCACGTGACCAGCCCTGACCTGCTGCATCGCGGCTGGCGCGCGACGCCAGGGCGCAGCCACATTGATCACCTATTGGCGCCGCTCAGCGCTCAGGCGGGGCTTGTCACGCTGCTTGATGGGTCGCCTGCGGCGCTGTCATGGCTTGGTTCGGTGCGCGGTCAGCGGGTGCGCGCATTGGGCTTGGAAACCTTCGGCCAAACCGGCGATCTGCCAGACCTTTACCGCGCCTATAAGCTCGATGCCGATGCCGTCATCGACGCCGCCGCCGAACTCGCATTATCCTCACCCGCATAACAATGGGAGGTCGTGATGGGCGAATTGACAGGGCGCATTGCGCTGGTGACGGGCGCTGCGCGCGGCATCGGCGCGGCCTGCGCGCGGGCGCTTGCGGCGAAGGGCGCGCGGGTTGTGTGCACGGATGTGCTGGACGCCGGCGCGGTGGCCGCCGAAATTGGCGGGCTCAGCCTTATGCATGACGTAACAGACGAAGCGCAGTGGGCCGACGTTGTCGCGACGACCAAAGCGCGCTGCGGCAGTCTTGATATTCTGGTCAACAATGCCGGCATCTTCTGGCTGAAGTCGATCATGGCGATGACGCTGGACGACTGGCGTCGGATGCAGGCCGTGAATGTTGAAGGCGTTTTTCTCGGCGTCAAACATGCAGCGCCCGCATTGGCAGAGCGCGCGGGCCAATGGGATGGCGGCGCCAGCATCGTCAATATCTCGTCGTGTGCGGGCA
>JBIKVO010000278.1:0-4618 GCA_044356795.1 Caulobacterales bacterium | reverse complement strand
GAGAGGGTTTCGAACGCCTCTCACGCCTGGGGGCGCGATCGGGGTTCCACAGTGTCACCCTCATCGCCGGCGCGTCCGGCGGCGATCGGACAGCTGCATCACGTAACCGATGATCTTTGCGACCGGTTCGAAATGATCCCGCGGGATCACCGCATCAATTTCGGCAGACGCAAACAAGGCTCGCGCCAACGGTGGATTTTCAATGATGGGAATGGCGTTTTCTTCGGCGATTTCGCGGATTTTCAAAGCGAGATCGTCAACGCCCTTCGCCAGACAAACGGGCGCTGGCGTATCGTCTTTGTCATAGCGAAGCGCGACGGCATAGTGCGTCGGGTTGGTGATCACGACCGTTGCACGCGGCACATTCGCCATCATCCGTCGCGCGGCGCGCTCGTGGCGAATTTGGCGCAGCTTAGCGCGCACTTCAGGGCTGCCTTCGGTCTGTTTGTATTCCTGTTTCAGGTCGTACTGACTCATCCGATGGCGCTTGCGGTACTGGAAACGGGTGTAAGAATAATCCGCAACCGCAACGACCCCCACCGCAAGCACGCACGCCACCAAAAGCGCGATCGACTTCTCCGCGATTAATGCCCACAGCGCACTGGGATCAAGGAACGGCAAGGTTTCCAATCGTGCATCGTGAGGCCACAAAATCACGAGCACCACGAGGCCTACAATGATGAACTTTGCTGCCGACTTCAAAAACTGCGCGAACGCCTCGATCCCGAAAACGCGCTTGAAACCATCAATCGGATTGATGCGCTCAAGTTGCGGCTTCATACGCTCGCCAGAAAAAGCCAGCTTGTCTTGAATAAGGCGTGACGCAACACCCGCCAACATCAACAATAGACAAGCAAGTCCAATCGCGCCGCCGACGCGCAGCAGCAGCGTCCAGAATAAATCGCCAAGCCCCGCGCCATTGAGCGGCCGATCCGCATTCGCCAACCAGCGCACCAGCATATCGCCAATGTCGCCCATGATTGGGCCCGCCATGAAAGCAGCAATCAGCGTGACCGCCAGTAGCGACAAAGCCGAGCCCACTTCCGTCGAATAAATTACATCGCCCTTGTCGCGGGCGTCCTGCAGTTTTTTCTCGGTCGGATCTTCTGTTTTGTCATCCTGGTCCTGCCCTTCCGCCATGGCTCACCGCACCATCAATGTGAAACGCTGAACGTGATCCAGCCAGACCAGCATTCCAGCCGACAAAGCCAGCATCATGATCATCAGCCCACCCAAAATATTCAGCGGCATGGCAACAAGAAACACCTGGATTGTAGGAATGAGGCGCGACAAAACACCAAGACCCAAACGAAAAACAAATCCCGCCACCAGCAACGGCGCGGCAATCTGCAGGCCGACACGAAACGCTTCGCCAACGGCGCCCACCGCGAGCGCGGCTGCATCACCGCCATCGGGCAAGCCTCCCGTTGGAAACAGTCCGTAGCTGTCGCGGATGGCCAGGATAAACATGTGGTGCAGACCCGTGGCGAAAATCATCGCCGTGCCCAGCAACGACAAGAACGCACCGATCACAAGCCCCGCCTGCCCCATGGTTGGATCATTCGTCTGAGCAAAGGCTAGGCCGGTTTCAAGGCCGATGATTTGCGCCGCAACCGTCAGTGCGCTCATCACAATGCGCGCAATAGATCCGATCATCAGGCCAATGATCACTTCGCCGATGATCAATCCCGAGACGGCCAAAACGGACTCGGGCATGGCGACAGTGTCTGGGCGCAAAATAATTGCCAGCATCAGCGCAAACGCCAGCCGCAACCGCGCCGGAATCGCTTGGTCGCCAAAGCCAGGCAACAACATCACAACCGCGCCGATGCGCGCAAACGCCAGCGCTACCGCCCAGATTTCGAAGCCCCACAGCGTCGTCATGGCGCGCTGGTTGCCATACGGAAGGGGTTAGCCGCCGCCATTGGCGATCCGCTCAAACAAGCTGACCGTGAATGCGCCCAGCAAACCACCCATGATCGGCAAAAACAGCAGCAGCGCGAGAAAGATCGCCAGAATCTTGGGAACAAAGACCAGAGTTTGTTCCTGAATTTGGGTAAGCGTCTGCAGCAGCGAAACACCGAAGCCCACCGCGAGCCCAACCAACATGACAGGCGCGGCGATAACCAATGTCACCCAAATCGCCTCGCGCCCGAGATCGAGAACTTCTGCGCCATTCATCGTGCACGCCCTTCCGGCTTGCCGGCAAATTTTGCCGCCCCCTGAGACACCCCGGGTCGGTAAACAAAACATTAACGCGCGAGAGATGCGAAAGTCTGTTTTGCGCGCAAGTTGATCGCACTTACGGGGCCGTGAGCGCGAGACACGCGCGCCTGATTTGCGAATTAGGATATGGCGATCTGATTCCCGTGGATCAAAAACCACCATGACCGATATGTCTTTGACTGTGATCGTGTCCAACCTGTTTGAGGGCCAACTGCCTCAAAAAGACCGCACCACGCCGGAGGCGTCGCCAACCAAAACCTGATGCGTCATGCCGAGAAACAGGCCGTGCTCAAACACGCCCGGAATAGAATCGAGCGCGCACGCAAGAGCTTCGGCATCGCTGATCACGGCGCATTCGCAATCGAGAATTGGATTGCCGCCGTCTGTGATGATGGGGGTACCGTTTGCATCGGTGCGCAGACGCAACGTTGCATGAGCATAGCCCAAATCATCAAGCGTGCCGCGCAATCGCGCTTGCGTCAGACCGACTGCAAACGGCGCCACTTCAATCGGCAACTTGAATGCTCCCAGAGTATCGACGACTTTGGCCGCATCAACAATCACAATAAAGCGATCCGCTGCGGCCGCAATCATCTTCTCGCGCAGCAAGGCCCCGCCTGCGCCCTTGATCAAGCGGCGCTGCGGATCGACTTCATCGGCCCCATCAACCGCAAGATCGAATCGCAGCGCGTCATCGGGGGCGATCAAAGGCACGCCTTCCGCACGGGCCAATTCCTCCGTTGCGCGGGATGTTGGCGATCCCTGCACACGCAATCCCTCGCGCACACGCGCGCCCAAAGCACGCACGAAATGCGCAGCCGTAGAGCCCGTGCCAAGCCCCAGCACCATGCCATCTTCTACAAGCGCAGCAGCGGCGACGGCGGCACTGCGCTTAGCGGTGTCAGCGGAATTGGCTGTCGTCATGGTATCGCCTTTCGTGAATCGGGATTTGTCGACTGCGCCGCCCCCATCATTCGGGCTCCAGTCGTTTGCCGCCGCGGGCCGCGCGCTCGGTGAGTTTTTTTTCCCGGAAACTTTTTGCCCAGCCATCGAGATCGCGTTGTCGACCGCGCGCCACCGCCAGGGCATCATCAGGCACATCTCTGGTGATGACGCTTCCAGAGCCGGTAAACGCGCGCGCCCCAATGCGCACCGGGGCCACAAGCGCCGTATCCGATCCAATGAAGGCGTCATCGCCGACAATAGTTTTGTATTTGTCGAAGCCGTCATAGTTGCAGGTGATCGTGCCGCAGCCCAGATTGGCGCGGGCGCCGATCTCGGCATCGCCGACATAAGTGAGATGGCTTGCCTGCGCGCCAACGCCAAAACGCGCATTTTTGATTTCAACAAAATTACCGATTTTTACATTCGCCTCCAGCATGGCGCCGGGCCGCAAACGCGCAAACGGGCCCACACTTGCGCCAGGCCCGATCGTGCATCCTTCCAAATGCGAAAACGCCTTGATCACAGCGCCGCTGTCGACACGCACGCCAGCACCGAACACCACGTTCGGCTCCACCATGACATCATGGCCAAGCTGCGTATCATGGCTGAAATACACGGTTTCGGGATCAATCATCGTCACGCCCGCCAGCATGCACGAGCGCCGCATGCGGGCTTGAAACGCCTTCTCCGCCTGCGCCAGTTCGACACGCGAATTAACGCCCAACACTTCGGTCTCCGGCGCAATCACCACGCCAGCGCGAAAGCCGGACGATCGCGCAAGCCCAACAATATCGGTGAGATAATACTCGCCTTTGGCATTGTCGTTCTTCACCATCGACAGCAGCGAAAACAGCACCGCACGATCTGCACACAGCACACCGGAATTGCTCAAGCGCACGGCCCGTTCCTGGGCTGTGGCGTCCTTTTCTTCAACGATGCGCACCAAGGCGCCCGACGCATCACACAGCAGCCGGCCATACCCGGTGGGATCTGCGGCCTCAAAGCCAACGACGACAACGCCATCGCCCCCCTCGCGCCGCTCAAAAGCGGCCTGCACGGTTTGCGGCGTGATCAAAGGACAATCGCCATAGAGCACCACCACATCGCCATCGAAGTCGGCGAGTTGATCGCGCGCGCACAAGACCGCGTGTCCCGTGCCTTGCGGCGGATCCTGTGTGGCGCTGGATTCTGGCCCCAATCGCGCCGCCACATGCGCCGCCGCCGCCGGTGTTTTCGGGCTTGTCACCACCACCAACCGATCCACGCCCGCCGCTTGCGCTGTAGTGATCGCCCAATCCACCATTGCGCGCCCGCCCACGCGGTGCAGCACCTTTGGCAAGTCAGACTTCATCCGCGTGCCAAGCCCCGCTGCCAGGATCACCGCCGCCCGTCGCTTTTGCATGTTTGGCCTCGTTTCATCGGTATCGACATGATAGGCCGCCCGTAG
>JBIKVO010000277.1:0-4628 GCA_044356795.1 Caulobacterales bacterium | reverse complement strand
CTGCGGATCACCACGGCGCTGTATTACACGCCCGCCGATCGGTCGATCCAGAATTCCGGGATCGAGCCCGATTTGGAGATCGCCCAGGTGCGCGGCAAGGCCGATTCCGTGGCCCGCCGCTTGAGCGAGGCGGATTTGGCCCGCTCGCTGACAAACACGACCGGCGCCAAGCGGCGCGGTCCGCACCAGCCCGACGAAGAGCCGCCCGAAAACTGGGACGTCAAACAGGACTTCCAGATGTCGCGCGCCAAACAGCTGCTGCAACAGGGCGAAGTGGCCGAGCGCCTGAAGGCCCGCAGCGCCGGCTAGGCGGTGCGCATCCCGGCGTCAATGGACAAACCGTCGGTGCTTGCTGACGGCCTGACCGAATCCCCTGACACTGGCGCTGTGGAGGGTCAAGTTTCGACTGGCCTGACGCGCCGTGTGACCGGGCGCCAAGGATGAGCGCGTTTTCCGACCAAGCAGATTTCGGTTGGTCGACGCAAGACGCGCTCAATCAAAAGCTTGGGCGTCCCGATCCGGGTCAATCGGATCGGAACTTGCCCTAATCCCGCGTTGCCAATCTGTTGAACAATGGGGCGGGCGCATCGACCGCCCGGCGTCGACCATCATGCGAGAGGCGCAGGTAAAGCCGTGCTGAAGCAACGCCACCGCCTGTCGGACTTTTGGGGCAGGCTGCATCCGCGCGATCACGCGGTGTTGGCGGTCACCAGCTTTGTCGCTGTGATCGGCGCCATCGTGATGGGGGTTGCGGTGTTTGGCGATCCAAGCGCCGGCGCCCCGCGCAGCACCACATCGATCCGGCCGGACGCGGCCGCCGCAGCACCCAGGGTGGCGTTCGGCGATGCTGCGGGCGGCTTCGCCGATTACGCCGCCGCCGGTCAGTCAGTCCCCCCGCAGAGCGGCTTCGCCGGGCCGATGATCAGTGTGGATCCAACGATTGACCAGGGCGCAGACCCCGCCAACCGTTCAGCCCTGTTGCCCGGCGCATCGCTGTCGCAAACCGCCCCCGGGCAATCCGGACTGAGCCGGCGCCTTGGCGCGTTGCCGCCGACGCTGGATCCGATGCCGGCCAGCGCAGAAAGCCGGCCAGCCGCTTTGCCGCGCGCGCCGCTTTCGGGCCTCCATGAGCGCACCGCCAAGGGCCTGCTGCCAATCATCAGCCCCCATGGTGAGACAGCCTGGCGCGCCTACGCCAGGCCTGGTCCGCGGGCGGATTTGCCGCGCGTAGCGCTCATTGTCGGCGGCCTTGGTTTCAATGCGCGCACCACCGCCGCTGCCATCGCAGAATTACCGGCTGATGTGACGCTGTCCTTCATGCCCTATACCCAAGACCTGCAGGGCTGGATTGATCGCGCCCGCGCGGACGGCCACGAGGTGCTCATCGAAATCCCGATGGAGTCCTGGGATCCCCGCGGCGAAGACACCGGCCCCCAGGCGCTGCTGACCAGCGTCGCGGCGTCTGACAATGTCGCCCGCCTGGAGAGCCTGCTTGGTCGCGGTGCGGGCTATCTGGGCGTGATGAACTATCTTGGCCAACGCTTCGCCACCTCGCCAGAAGCCAGCGCACCGATCGCGGCGGCCTTGCGGCGGCGGGGGCTGGCGCTGTTTGGCAATGGCGTGGGCGCGCGCTCGGCGCTTGGACTTGAGGCGGGCAAGGGGGGCCTGCCCTTTGCCGCTGCCGACCGGGTGATCGATGCGCGTCGGGATGGGGAGGCCATCGGCGAGCAATTGCTGGCCCTGGAGACACTGGCGCAGCGCAATGGCATTGCGCTGGGTGTTGGTTTCGCTTTTCCTGTGACCATCGAACACATTAAGATCTGGTCGCAGGAGCTTTCGATGCGAGGGCTTGTGCTGGCGCCGGCATCGGCGGTGATCGCGAGCAGAATGGCGCAGCAATGACAGAGCGCAGGCCAGCGGGCGCAGACGCGGCGCCCCCGCAAGACGCACTCCCGGGCGACGCCCAGTCACGGGATGCCCGCGCCCAGGGGGCCTGCCCCAAGGATCCCGCCCGCTATCGCCCGAATGTCGGCTTGGCGATCTTCCACAAGACAGGGCTGGTCTTCCTGGGCAAACGCCACGGCGCCGCCGGGCCCTATCAGTGGCAAATGCCGCAGGGCGGCGTGGATCCTGGCGAGGCGCCGGCGGCTGCGGCCATGCGGGAGCTGGAAGAAGAGGTTGGCCTGCGGCCGGAGCATGTCGATATGCTGGCTGAGACGCCGGACTGGCTGTTCTATGACTTCCCATCCAGCATGCGCCGTGAGCACGGCGCCAAGGGCCCCTATCTTGGCCAGCGCCAGAAATGGTTCGCCTTCCGCTTCAAGGGCCGCGACCGCGATATCCGCCTTGATTTGCACACGCCCGAATTTGTCGATTGGCGCTGGGCGCGCCTGGATGAGGCGCCGGGCCTGGTGATCCCGTTCAAGCGACCGGTTTATGACAGCGTGGTGGAGCGGTTCAGCGTGTTTACACAAGGAGCGCTGCCATGATCCCCCTGCTGATGATCCATGGCGTCGGGTGCGATGGCGCGGTGTTTAACCGGATGGCTGCACTGTTCGCCAGCCACGGCTTCAATCCGCGGACCCCCACTTTGTTTCCTCACCTCAGGGTCGCAGAAAGCCCATCGCCGGACTTGGCGAAGCTCACGCTGCACGACTATGTGGAAGCGATGGCGCAGGAGGCGCAGGCCTTCGCTGCCGAGACCGGGCGGCCGGCAGCGCTGCTTGGGCATTCGATGGGCGGGCTGATCGTGCAAAAGCTCGCCGCACGCGGCCTTGGCGCTGCTGGCGTGCTGTTGACGCCCGCCCAGCCTGCCGACTGCCAGGTGTTTGCGCTCAGTCCGCTATTCACCTTCTGGAATATCGTGAAAGCGGGCGATGTGAACCGCAGCTACAAGGTGTGGCGAAAGGGTTTCGATTGGGGCGTGCTCAATCAAGTGCCGAAAGAGCGGCGCGACGCGATCTATGCTCAGGCGCTGCATGACAGCGGTCTCGTCTATCGCGATCTCGGTCGCCCGGCCGATGATCCGCACCGTACGGCCTTTATCGACGCCAAGGACATCAAGATCCCCCTGCTGACGGTGTGCGCGGGCCGCGATCGGACAACCGTTCCAGCAGCTGTGCGAAAAGTGGCTGTTAAATATCGCGAATGCGGGGGGCAATTGTTAGAATATCCACGTCATGGTCATTGGATCCTGGACGAGCCCGGTGTTGAGCATGTGGTTGGCGACATCGCCGCTTGGCTGAAACGGGTGCTTGGCGCCCCGTGACAGGAGCCGTAACAGGGGCCGTGACAGGGGCCGTGACAAGAGCCGTGGCAGGAGCCTTAACAGGGGCCGTGACAGGTCCCCTTGGGGGCAAAGCGGGGAACCAATGATGGGCCAAACTGGGGCTGCACAACCGATTGTTTTCGTCCATGGCGCATTCTGCGGCGGCTGGGCGTTTGACGCCTTCAAGGCGCCGTTCGCAGTTGCCGGCTATGACGTGCATACCCCGACCTTGCCCGCCCATGATCGCGGCGCTGATCTGGAGCACCTCGCCACTCTCGGCGTGCGCGATTATGCCGAAGCGCTGGTGCGCTTCATCCACACCTTTTCGATCCCGCCGATTCTGGTCGGCCACTCGTTGGGCGGTCTGGTGTGTCAGATCGCGGCGGGACGGACGCCGTCTGCGGGGATTGTGTTGTTGTGCCCGTCCGCGCCGTGGGGCGTGATGCCGACCACGCTGGACGAGCATGGCGCCAATTTCGGCCTGACATTGCTGGGTGATTATTGGCGCCGGCCCATCCCGCCGGATTATCGCGTGGCGCGGTCATCGACGCTGGATCGGTTGGAGCGGGAAGCCGCACGGCGCACCTTTGCGCGCTTTGTGCCGGAGAGCGGGCGCGCGGTCCTGGAGACGGTGCAATGGTGGCTGGACCCTTCGATGGCGTCGGCGGCGCCGAGCTACAAAACGGCGGCCCCAATTCTGGCGATCGCCGGCGGCGCCGACCGCGTCAATCCGGCCTCCACCATCCGGCGGATCGTCAACCGCTATCCCAAGGCGCAAGCCGATTACCGCGAGTTTCCAGGCATGAGCCATTGGCCGATGGCCGAGCCCGAAACTGGCGACGTTCAAGCCCTCATCCTGGAATGGCTTGCAGGGCGCGGCCTGCCAGCGCAACCAACGCCGGTGAAACGCAAACCGGTGCGGTTATTCGGCTGGGGCGCGGCTTCCTAGCGCGTTTTCCGATCACGTGGATGCCGGTTGATCGTCAGAAAACGCGCTCATCAAGAAAACTGAGCTTCCGATCCGACGCCATCGGGTCGAAAATCGCCCTCATCCAACAATGCCCTTCCAGGAGCCCCATCGTGGCCTTTCGCATTCATCGCCGCACACAAATCGCGGGCCTTCTTGCTGTGACCCTGACGCTGCTCTTGATCGGCGCGATTTTGTGGATGATGAACGCGTAAGCCGCCCAGTCGTCGGTCCACAATCGACTGGGGGTTGCTTTCTATTTTAAATTCCGCGTGCTTTGCGGGCGGCCGATCGGCATCCACCCCGGATCAAGTCCGGGGCGGCTTCGGCCTGAAGGCGCGCCAAGGGCATCGCTCACGCCGTCGGCAGGCTATAGGTCTTGAACATCTCCCG
>JBIKVO010000276.1:0-4639 GCA_044356795.1 Caulobacterales bacterium | reverse complement strand
GTAAGCGCCGCAAGCGGAAGGGAGGGGGCGCCAGGGCCTGAGCAAAGCTGATCTGCGTTGCCGCGCTGAAGGCGCCGTTGATGAGGGCCAGATGTATCAGATGTCCATGCATGACGTGGTCGGCGACATCGACCACCCAATATTCCCCTACGCCGTGGCGGGCATAGCGGGAGGCGGCGTCGCACAGATCGTCCTTCAGGATGATGTCGGCCACTTCGATGACCAGACGGATCCGCGCCGGCTTCGTTCCTGCCTCCAGTAGACCGGCGTCGAGCACGTCCATGTCCAGCAAGGGGCCGTTCCATTTGGAGAGGGGCAGAGTGGTTTGGATGCCGATGAAATAGCCCTTGGGCTCAGGGCTTGGATGAAAACAGCGGCGATTTCCATCACCCAATGGATATGGCGCTGAGCATCGATTAGCATGACGTGAATTTCCCCTTCCAGCAACTGTGTCCGCACGCCCTTGACGGCGCTGGCGTCCTGCATGGCCAGCAGCGCATCAATGGTGATTGGATGGCAGGCAGTCTCGCGGGCCACCGGGCGGGGTAGGAGGGCGGCGTCAGACATCACCCGACAATAGTATAGGCAATACCGGGGTGACAGCGCCCCCTTTGGCAGCATGGACACAGCGCCCAACGCACATTAAGACCCCGATATTGCCGCGCGCGCCGGTCCGAACCCGGCCCTTGGGGCGCCCCCCATCGCGCTTGCGATCGCACGACTCCAATATCTGAAAGAGGATGATCGCCCATGCCCGCGATGAACAGCTTTAACGCGAAAAAGACCCTCTCCGTCGGCGCCAAGACATACGCCTATTTCTCGCTGGCTGATGCGGCCGCCAATGGTTTGGGCGACATCACCCGTCTGCCGGTCTCGTTGAAAGTGCTGCTGGAAAATCTGTTGCGCAAGGAGGACGGCTGGGCGATCAAGGCAGAGGATGTCAAGGCCGTCGCTGCATGGCTGGCGCCTGATAATCGCGGCAAGACGGAGTATGAGATCGGATTCACCCCCGCCCGCGTGCTGATGCAGGATTTTACCGGCGTGCCGGCGGTGGTTGATCTTGCCGCGATGCGCGATGCCGCCAAAGCGCTCGGCGCGAATGCGCAGAAGGTAAATCCCTTGGTGCCGGTTGATCTTGTGATTGATCACTCGGTGATGGTCGATCACTTCGGCAAGGGCGACAGCTTCAAACAGAATGTCGATCTTGAATATAGTCGCAATGGCGAGCGGTATCAGTTTCTGCGCTGGGGTTCGACCGCGTTCAACAATTTCCGCGTCGTGCCGCCGGGCACGGGGATTTGCCATCAGGTCAATCTTGAATATCTCGCGCAGACCGTATGGACCGCGGAAGACGGCGGCGAAACGCTCGCATATCCTGATACGCTGGTCGGCACCGACAGCCACACCACGATGATCAATGGTCTTGCGGTGTTGGGCTGGGGCGTGGGCGGCATCGAGGCCGAAGCCGCGATGCTGGGACAGCCGATTTCGATGCTGATTCCGGAAGTGATTGGTTTCCGTCTCACCGGAAAGCTCAAGGAAGGCGCCACCGCGACCGACCTTGTTTTGACAGTCACGCAGATGCTGCGCAAGAAGGGCGTTGTCGGGAAGTTTGTTGAATTCTACGGCCCCGGTCTTGCGGATCTCGCCCTAGAAGATCGCGCCACGATCGCGAATATGGCGCCTGAGTATGGCGCTACCTGCGGCTTCTTCCCAGTCGATGGCAAAACCATCGAATATTTGCGTGAAACTGGCCGCGCGGTCGATCGCGTTGCACTGGTGGAAGCGTATGCAAAAGCGCAGGGCCTGTGGTTTGATCCCGCCAGTCCCGAACCGGAATTCACCGACACGCTGCATCTCGATTTGTCGACCGTTGAACCCTCGCTGGCCGGGCCAAAGCGGCCGCAGGATCGGGTTGCGCTCTCGGCCACGGCGGCTGGCTTCATGGCGGCGTTGGCGGGCGAATTCGGCAAGGCCGGCAAGGAGAAAGAACGTTTTGCGGTCGCCGGCGAAAGCTTTGATCTGGGCCACGGCGATGTGACGATCGCTGCGATCACATCGTGCACCAACACATCCAATCCCAGCGTGATGTTGGGCGCCGGTTTGCTGGCGCGCAATGCGCGCGCCAAGGGTTTGAAGGTAAAACCATGGGTAAAAACATCGCTGGCGCCGGGATCCCAGGTCGTCACCGATTATCTCGCGAAAGCGGGCGTGAATGATGATCTCGATGCTTTGGGTTTCAATCTCGTTGGTTATGGTTGCACGACCTGTATCGGCAATTCTGGCCCATTGCCGGAGGCGATTTCCAAAACCATTAATGCCAACGATGTGATTGGCGCAGCCGTGATCTCGGGCAATCGCAATTTCGAAGGCCGTGTCAGCCCGGATGTAAAGGCGAATTATCTCGCCTCGCCGATGCTGGTGGTGGCGTATGCGCTGGCGGGATCGGTGCAGATCGACATCACAACCCAAGAGCTGGGAATCGGCAGCGATGGTCAACCGGTTTATTTGAAGGACATATGGCCCTCGAACGATGAAATCGCCCGCACCGTGCGTGCAGCCGTTACCGCAGAAATGTTCGCCTCCCGCTATGCCGATGTGTTCAAAGGCGATGTGACGTGGCAGGCGATCAAAACGGGCGGCGGCGAAACTTATGGCTGGGACACCGCGTCCACCTATGTCGCCAACCCGCCATACTTCGACGGCATGACCATGACGCCAGAGCCGCTCACCGATATTGCAGGCGCGCGGATTTTGGCGCTGTTTGGCGACAGCATCACCACCGACCACATCAGCCCCGCTGGCGATATCAAGGCGGCTTCGCCTGCCGGTGAATATCTGCAGGGTCGCGGTGTCACGAAAGTGGATTTCAACTCCTATGGCGCGCGCCGGGGGCATCATGAGGTGATGATGCGCGGCACATTTGCGAATATTCGCATCAAAAATGCTGTGGCCCCGGGCGCCGAGGGCGGCGTTACGAAATATGTTCCCAGTGGCGAAGTTATGCCGATTTATGATGCGGCGATGAAATATGCCGAAACCGGCACGCCGCTGATTATATTTGCAGGCAAGGAATACGGCACCGGCTCGTCCCGCGATTGGGCGGCGAAGGGCACGCGCCTGCTAGGTGTGCGCGCAGTGGTGGCGGAAAGTTTTGAGCGGATCCACCGCTCCAACCTGATCGGCATGGGCGTTTTGCCGTTGCAGTTCAAGGATGGCGCGACATGGGCCGAGCTTGGCTTGAAGGGTGATGAGATCGTGTCGTTGTCGGGCGTCACCAGCGTGCAGCCGCGTCAGACCATGAGCCTCGATATTCAGTATGCGGATGGTTCGAAAAAGGCTGCCCCGGTGCTGTGTCGCATCGATACCGAAAATGAACTCGATTACTTCAGGAATGGCGGCATTTTGCACTATGTGTTGCGCAATTTGGCCAAGGCGGCATAGGGCGGATGATGGAACCTTTTGGGCGGAACCCACCATTAGGGTGCAAATCAAACTGCACAACCGAAGTGGTGGGTTTTGCTTTCGGCTCGACCCATTAGACCAGCGTGTTTTCCGAGCAAGTAGACCCGGTCGATCGTTGGAAAACGCGCTCAATCAAAAGTTTGGGCATCCCGTTTCGATCCCATCGGATCGGAATTTTCCCTAAGCCTGAATCGCAAACACGGCAGCAGCACTCGCGGCGCGGCGGCCAGCAATGAAATAGTCGGCTTCTGCAAACACCAAGGTGCGCGTCACGCGCGTAACGCGCACCGCGGTGTCGCCGGTCTCGTTTGACAGCGGTCCGATCCAGTCGAGTTGCACTGTGACCGGCGTTGTTGCGGTTTTTGCAGCAGCGCTCGTCTCGCGCAGCAGAGCGGCAAACAGCGCCGTCGCCGCTGGATCAGACATCCCTAAACGCCTTCAGTACTGCGGGCGCGATCACATCGCCCCATTCCTGTACGAAGTGGCCGCCCTCGGGAATTTCAAGCGGCGGCGGGCAATTCCTGATGTTGGAGAGCACCGCGCGCATCACGTCGGGCCCGAGAACCGGATCGGCCATTCCGATCGCTGCAAAGCTTTGGCCTGTCCAAGCCGTGCGCCACCAATCGCGCGCTTTTTGGCTTAGCACGGCGAATGGCTCGTTCGGATCAACGCTGACCAATTGCGGAAACCGACGTACGCCCGCCTTGAAGCGATGATCCGGGAAGGGCGCGTCATAGGCTGCGATTTCCGCCGCCGACAAATCCGGCGTTGCGCGCGCAAACAAGGCCCCCACCGGCATATCGGGGGTGTTTTTTGCATAGTCGCGCCACGCAATAAAGCCTGGCGATGGCGCCCCGCCCACCGAAAACGCTGTATTCATAATCACCAGACGCGCCAGTCGCTGCGGCATGGATAGGGGCAAAGTCAAACCAATCAGACCGCCCCAGTCCTGAAGTACAAGGGTGATGTTGGAAAGATTGAGACGCTCCAGAAATGCGATCAGGGCGTTGCGATGGAAGTCTGTTGTGTATACCGCGTCGTCGATTGGTTTGTCGGAACGGCCAAAACCGAAAAAATCGGGCGCGACCACGCGCGCGCCGCTGGCCACAAAATGCGGAATCATTTTGCGATACAGATACGCCCAGCTCGGCTCGCCGTGCAGGCACAGGAATGT